>JABIQF010000233.1 GCA_018668095.1 Cellvibrionales bacterium | reverse complement strand
ATGATGGCGGCGTACTCAACGGTGACGGTTGCAGTTCTACTTGTCGCGTTGAATGGGGCTATTCGTCATGCGGTCCAGATGCTTTACCTTCGTGCGGCATGGTTTGCGGTGACGGCATTAAAGTGAGCAGCGAATCTTGTGATGATGGTAATACCATTAATGGCGATGGTTGCAGTGCTAGCTGTGAAATTGAATCGTCACTCAGTTTTAATTGCGCCATGCAAAATGATCAAAAACAAAGAGATGCCTTTCCTAATTATGTATCACCCAGAGCGAATGGTGAACGCGCTCTAACGTCTGACCTGCAACCCTTTAGCACTAACTTTGAACCCATTCTGGAAGAGGTTGCTCACTGCAATGGTTTACCGTGGACGCCGGCTGCCGAAGTGGTGGAGGCATCGGTCAGTAAGCGCGTGGTGGAATATAAGTTTTTAGTGGTGCTTGATCAAAGTTGGATTGATTACTACAACAACCATCAAGCGCTCTTTTTAGCGCAAGGCTATCCAACACTTGAGAGTTCGCCGCAAATTCTTTTTGAGCGCGCCTCATATTTATTCGAAGCGCAGTTTGGTGTGCGCACGAGCATTAGTCGTGTTGAAGCGATAGAAGGCTTAGAGCAAAAATGCCAGGAGACTGGCGGTTCGATTGAAAATAATGTGCCAGACAGTACACATACGCCTACCGCCTTAGCTGCTAGGGGCGTGGCTAAGCTGCCTACCGAAATGGGTGTTGTGCGATTAGGTGTTGACCCGGCAAATGTTTATTGCGCCAGTTATACGGCCATTGCTAACTGGGGTAGTTCGTTTCCTTTTCTGGTGAATACCGAGCATCCGTTTTCGGAAGGACTTTTGCGTCATCGTGCAGCGGTAACCTTAGCCCATGAGTTGGCACATTTTTTTGGCATTATGCAGAACCCATCGCATCCGCATTATTTAAATGCGCATATTGCTAATGAGATTCCTGACATTATGGTGTGGAATGGTCAGCCTATTCAGGCGGTGCGATCGGATGGCATGTTTTTTAAATTTTTAACCAGTTGTACTCCCGCTTATGATGAGTTTCTTTGCGCCGGTGTAAAGGCAACAGCCTCTTCAGTACTTGCTACACCTTTAATTTGTTTTGGGGGTAATAGCGATTGCTTAGTGGATACTGACGCTGATGGTGCGCCGGATAGCTGCGCAGAGTTTCCCTCTGTTTGTTCATCGGCAAACGTGCTCTCAGATACAGATGACGATAACGATGGCATCGCTGATAGCGTGGATGGTTTTCCTCTTATACATATAGGCGATAGAGCGGATGCTGATGGTGATGGTATTCCCAATAATTGTGCCTCGCTTTTAGTTGAGGGCTTTGATCATTCACAGTGGGGCAGCGAAACGTATTATCGAATTAATGCTCAAGGCGAAAGAAGTGGTTTTGTATCTGGAATAGAGGGCACCTATCGTCGAGACCCGCAATACAATGATTGGCATTTAGGGACTCTTACAGCGAGTGGTAGTAATTACCTTTGGACCAATGCAGCGGGTGTTTCTTGGCAAATGTCGTTGAACACAGAGACTCTAGTGCTGCAAGATATTACTGGCCCTTACCAAGGAACGCTTCGTCCATTAAGGCATAACAGTGCCGTGAGTTGTGCCGGTATGAGTGATGATCCTTTTGTTAATGCGGTGACTCAAATAGAAGATGATGGAAGTTATTTATTTACTGAACCCGCCACTACGGATTCCAGTTGCTCTCTAATGAGTATGACATCTAACACTTATGAACCGCCCGCAAGTTTTGATCGTGTAGCAAAGCAGATCAATTTTTCCTTATCGGGTTGCTCAACCTTAGCCGAAACGGTTCAGGTAACTATCGATGTTAATAGAGAGGCCTTACCTGAAGGGGCTATCGCCTATAGATTAGTGGGTGATACGTTAACGGCTATTGATGACATTAATATCGAAGACAATATATTAATGTATAGCATTACAGATAATGATGACTTATACGATCTTGATAGTACGCTGGGTAATATCGAAGGCTCAGTGATTTGGGCGGTACAGCTTCAAGCGGTTGAAGCTATTCCCGTCGTTCCTGTTTGGTTAATGAGTCTGATGGCTGGATTGCTGTCTGTGTTGGGAATTAGGCAGTTTAGGGTTAATCGTCAATAGCTTAAAAACGGTAACAATGGTTGACGTTTTTAACGAAGACTGAAGGCTATTTATATTGACGTTGTCGATGCTTTTCTTACGCGCATAAAAAAGCTGCATCGCTGCAGCTCTCTTATATTTGGCTCCGCCTGCTGGGCTCGAACTAGGCGAAAGCATTGCTTTCGCCAATGATTAACAGACAAAGAGCTAATCATTGGGCCAAAAAAAAGCCGTCATTGCTGACAGCTTTTTGATATTTGGCTCCGCCTGCTGGGCTCGAACTAGGCGAAAGCATTGCTTTCGCCAATGATTAACAGACAAAGAGTTAATCATT
>JABIQF010000158.1 GCA_018668095.1 Cellvibrionales bacterium | reverse complement strand
GTAGGCCGTAAGACCATAGAGCTGCGGGTTGAAAATCACGGTGACCGCCCTATTCAAGTCGGTTCGCACTATCATTTTTATGAAGTTAATCCTGCACTTAAATACGACAGAGAAAAAGCTCGCGGCTTTCGTTTAAATATTGCATCAGGCACAGCAGTGAGATTTGAACCTGGCCAAGACCGCACTATAAAGCTGGTCGAATTCGCTGGCACACGAACGGTATACGGCTTTCGAGGCGAAATTATGGGAGCGTTAGATACTCATGAATAAAGGCGATTTCAACATCATAGCCATTTTAACTAAACCGCTAACGGCCTCACTCAACCAACAAGGTAATCAATAATGACTAAGATGAATCGTCATGCCTATGCATCCATGTTTGGTCCAACCAAAGGTGACCGTGTTCGCTTAGGTGATACCGCGCTTATTATCGAAGTTGAAAAAGACTATACGACCTATGGCGAAGAAGTGAAATTTGGTGGCGGCAAAACCATTCGCGATGGTATGGGACAAAGCCAACTGAGCTCCAGCCAAACGCCAGACACTGTTATTACCAACGCACTTATTCTTGACCATTGGGGTATTGTTAAAGCCGACGTAGGCATAAAAAATGGTTTGATTTTTGGTATTGGTAAAGCAGGTAATCCGGATATACAAGATAACGTTGATATTATTATTGGCCCAGGCACAGAAATTATTGCCGGCGAAGGAAAAATATTAACCGCAGGTTGTATTGATGCGCATATTCATTTCATTTGCCCTCAGCAAATTGAAGAAGCCATGATGTCGGGTGTCACCACCATGATTGGTGGCGGCACTGGCCCTGCAACGGGCACCAATGCCACTACTTGCACACCAGGGCCATGGCATATTGGAAAAATGCTGCAAGCAACAGACAGCATGGCAATGAACTTTGGCTTTCTCGGCAAAGGCAACTCAAGCTTACCCATTGCGTTAGAAGAACAATTATCGGCAGGCGCCTGTGGTTTAAAATTACATGAAGACTGGGGCACAACACCAGCCTCTATCGACAACTGCTTAACCGTAGCAGAGAAATACGATGTTCAAGTCGCCATCCACACTGATACATTAAATGAGTCTGGTTTTGTTGATGACACATTAGCGGCTTTTAAAGGCCGCACTATACATACCTACCATACCGAAGGTGCGGGTGGCGGTCATGCACCTGATATCATTCGTGCCTGTGCAGAAAAAAATGTATTGCCATCATCAACCAATCCAACCCTGCCGTATACCAACAATACGATAGATGAGCATCTCGATATGCTTATGGTTTGTCATCATCTTGATTCATCTATCCCCGAAGATGTTGCCTTTGCCGATTCTAGAATTCGTAAAGAGACCATTGCCGCCGAAGATATTTTGCATGACCTTGGCGCCTTCAGCATGATTGCCTCTGACTCTCAAGCTATGGGGCGCGTAGGTGAAGTCATTACTCGTACGTGGCAAACCGCGCATAAAATGAAACTGCAACGCGGTGCACTGCCTGAAGATAACGAGCGTCATGATAATTTTCGTGCTCGTCGCTATATCGCTAAGTACACCATTAATCCAGCTATCGCCCATGGTGTTGATCACGCCGTAGGGTCTATCGCTGTAGGTAAAATGGCTGACTTAGTGCTTTGGAGCCCCGCCTTTTTTGCCGCAAAGCCCGCCATGATTATTAAAGGTGATGTTATTGCTGCCGCGCCGATGGGTGATCCTAACGCCTCCATCCCTACTCCGCAGCCCGTGCATTACAGAAAAATGTTTGGTGCCTATGGACAAGCGCCAGCGCATACCTCCGTTACCTTTACCAGTAAGGCGGCTATTACTGCCGACATCGGTTCACAACTGGGTATTAAACGCCGCTTAGTGGAATGTCGTAATACGCGCAACATTGGTAAAGAGGATATGGTCAATAACAGCTGGATGCCTAATATTACTGTCAACTCGCAAACTTATGAAGTACATGCCGATGGCAAACTACTAACATGCGAACCTTTAGGTGAGCTGCCGTTAGCACAACTGTATCAATTATTTTAAGCCTATCTACTCAACCGCAGCTTAAAATTATTAACGATTAAAATAAGGGGCATTATGTCTAGCACTGAAAATGCAGTAAACGCAGAAACGCTAATGGTTAACCAATGGCTACCCAGTAATACAGAAAATCTAGCCAATGACGAAGTCTTTTTAGACCATGCGCAACGAGAAAAAAGACGGTTTCGTGCAGTGTCATCAAAAGGCAAAAAAGTCGATGTGTTTTTAGAGCGCGCTAATGTGCTGAGTATTGGTGATCAACTGCTTAGCGATTGCGGTCAGTATTTATCGATTGTCGGCGCAGAAGAACCCGTGATTACTGCATCAACCGATAACTGGCAATTATTTAGCCGCGCCTGCTATCACCTCGGTAATCGTCATGTGCGCTTACAAGTGGGCGAGCAATGGCTTCGCATAACACCCGACCATGTGCTTGAAGCACTGCTTCATCGCCTAGGGCTTACTGTGACTAATGAAAACGCCGTCTTTAATCCAGAAGCTGGCGCCTATGATACAGGCCAACAAGAACAAGGATCTCATGGGCATCATCACTGATACAGCGCAGCCCTTGGGTGCCGCGTTAAAAAGCACATCAACACCAACAGCTAACGATGCGTCAATGCTGCGTTTATTACAACTGAGTAGCGCCACATTACCGGTAGGCGGCTATGCCTTTTCGCATGGCTTAGAGTGGGCCTTAGAAGCAGAATGGCTATCGACTAGCGATGATGTCATTGAATGGCTATCAGTTCAGTTAACCGAATCAGTAGCGACATTAGATTTACCCATACTGCATCGACAATGTTTAGCGTTAGATCAACAAGATATCCCCGCTCTTATTCAATGGAACGACACAGTGCTTGCCTGCCGAGAATCCTATGAATTGCGATTAACCGACACGGCATTAGCCGATGCAATGATTCGTTTATTACAGGGTTTATCCATAGAGAGCGATTTATTAAAAACCTTAAATGAGCAATGTAAAAAGCCGCATAACATCAGTTATGTCACCGCCTTTGCCATAGCCGCCACACACTGGCGCATATCACCCCACTATGCCGCTCTAGGTTATGCGTGGGCATGGTTAGAAAACCAAGTTGCCGCCGCTACCAAACTCACCTTGTTTGGACAGCTCTCAGCACAAAAAGCGATAGATGCATTAATGCCTGTCGTCGAACAAGCGGTAAGCCAATCCTTATTAATTAGTGATGATGCCATTGGCACCTCATTACCCGGCCTTGCCATGGCAAGTAGCCATCATGAAACCCAATATTCCCGATTATTTAGATCATAGAGGTTAAGTTATATGAGTAATTCAAGAGTACTTCGCGTAGGTGTAGGCGGCCCTGTTGGTTCAGGTAAAACAGCCCTGCTTCGCGTGTTATGTTCAGCCATGCGAGAAAAATTTAATATTGCTGTGGTAACTAACGATATTTATACGCAGGAAGATGCCGCGTTTTTAACAAAGCATGAAGCACTAGACGCCGATCGAATTATTGGTGTAGAAACTGGTGGTTGTCCACATACCGCCATACGCGAAGATGCTTCAATGAATTTAGCGGCGATTGATGAATTACAGTTACGGCATGAAAATTTGGATATTATTTTTGTTGAGAGTGGCGGCGATAATTTAAGTGCAACATTTAGCCCTGAGTTATCTGACTTCACCATTTATG
>JABIQF010000093.1 GCA_018668095.1 Cellvibrionales bacterium | reverse complement strand
CCTCAATACAGTGTTGTATGGGATGAAGCCGAGAATCGCTTGCATGCACAAAAAGCGTTAATGGAATTTTTACTCGCATAACCAGCCTCTTATTATTTAGGCTGGATCAGCGCTTAAGCTAGCCAGCCTAATTAACTATTCACATAAAACGAAGACCTTTAATTAAATAAAAACCGCATACCTCTAACAATATAAAAAGGCATCAATAATATGAAAACTCGCATTATCACAGCATTTTTGTGCGTGGCATTAGCCAGCTGCGCATCACAAGAAACACCAAGAGATGTTGACACCGTCTCATCCGATAAAATTAAAACCTTGTTCCCACCTAAAGTCACAAAAGCAGATGAAAAAGGCTTAAGCATTCGATTTGCTGAAGTATCAATGGGCTTTGACGCCACCTGTAATCCGTTTAGATCTTTTAGTGATGAGCGTAATGATTGCAATGAGTTACCCGAAAGCGTAAAAACCTTAGCGATAGATCATTGTGAGAAGCATGGTAAGAAAGCCGTTTTTATGGGTAATAGCCAAAACATTATTCAAATGACCGTTTCAAAGTTTACTTGCCAAGATAAAGACTAAAAAAGTTTGGCTTTAAAGCTAATAGTTTGAGTTACAAAAATCCCGCACGAGTAATCGCGCGGGATTTTTTTTGCTGTACACATTTCAACAAACGTTAGCACCTAAAGACTCAGAAAAAATCGAGAAAGATTCGAAAATAACTCAATCAATAATCGCTATTAAGCCTTGATGAAAAACCTCAATCGCCGCGATCACGGCTATGGGTTTTTCAACATGAGGATAATGCCCCGCATCATCGAGCAAAGTAATATCGGCATTAGGCACCAACTCACGAAACCGCGTCGCCATATGACCGCCCGATATAGGATCCAAAACGCCATTAATTAACTTAAGCGGAATCTTAGGTTGCTCTAACGGACCAATCCAGCGGCTTCGATTATCGCGCCGCTCTTGCATATAGCGTATTAACACCGGAAACACCGACTTGCCATTATTCTCTGTTGCCAACGCCCAAGTACCCTCTATAAAGGCATCAGACGGTGGATACTTAGGACCAAAAATACCTGTCATCGTATTGCGATAACTACGCTTATTTATTAACTGTGCGAATAGCGGCCCAATAGGAGATGCCAATAATTTTTGCACGCGTCGTGGCTTATGTGCCTCAGGAAAAATGCCACCGTTTAAAAACACACAACTCAACCATTCAATTTTTGCGCTACCGTCATACTGGCGCGCCAACAACTCTTGCGCGACAGTATCACCTAAATCGTGCGCCAAAATATGCGCGCGCCTAACGCCCAAATCCATAGCCAACTGCTCAATAATATCGGCTTGCAAACTCACCGTAATATCCCGACGTGTTTTATCGGAACGACCAAAACCAAGCATATCGTGCGCGATGGTATCAAAGCGTGATGTCAGCCCAGACCAAATATCAGCAAAGTCCCATGAGACAGTAGGAAAACCATGAATACAAATCAACGTCTCGCCCTGACCTGCGCGCTGATAAAAAACATCGCGCCCATTCACCTCATGGCATTGACCACCGGCATACCATTGCTCAACTGATATCATTTATCGTTTCCTGTTTATCATTCCCATTTATTATTTTCACGACTCAAAACTCTACCCATAAACTTTGTTTCGGTGAGCCACTTTTACAACCTGAACGACGAGCTCTTCATCTCGTATTTCATAAACAATTCGATAAACACCCAGCCTTACACGATAAAGTTCTAGCGTAGATAGCTTTACGCAACCCTCAGCTCTTGGGTTATCTGCCAGCGAATTGATTTTTTGCAGAATACGTTTTACACCCTGCGAAGGAATATGACGGAGATCTTTAGTAACGGATTTCTTGAAGGTGATTTTATATGGGGCTAATTTAGATTTTGCCATGTTTTTTCAGATCATTGAGGAGAACCTCGTAGCTGATTTCTTTTTCTGCCACTCTATCTGCATAAGCCGCTAGATCTTCTTGATCTTCGGTCATTAACAAGCGGACTGCCTCATCTACCAATTCAGATACTGATTGGTTAGCGGAAGCAGCCTTTAGTTTAAGCGCCTGATGAATATCAGGCTTAAAATAGATAGTGGATCTTTTCGATAAATCGCTCATAAGCACCTCTTAAAAGGAAGTGCCACAATAACGCTATAACGTTATAACGTCAATTATAATCGCCCCCACCTGAACCCCTCAGAATACCTCCCTACTCATCAACCAAAGCATTCATATTCAATTTAGGACGAGGTTTATTATTGGAATCAAATAATGGCGAAAAAAATCGTTAAACTCTGGCCAGCACAGCCACTTACTCATTGCACCTACCGCTATCTTTCTGGCTATCGTCACTGAATCCGTTAAAAAAATCTCTAAAAAGTATAAGTAAGACCTAGCCTCACAGCTTTTACTTTAGCTTTATTCGCAGGTTGAAATGCATCACCAATCGGAATGTTATTTCTTAATAACGCTCGCGTAGCACTTTGATTAAACGACCAATAAATATAACTGGCTTCAGAAGTTATCCCCCATTGCTCGGTCAGCTTATATTGCCATTTATCATGGCTATCTATCCACAGCACTTCTTAAATTTTTTCTCACTACCACAATGGCAAGGCGCATTCCTATCGGGCATTTTTTCTACTTTAACAGTGCTAACTTTACTCAGTGCCATGGTCAACTCACCAATCGACTCAACAGCGCCCTCACTATTATCAACAGTAATCTCTGCATATAGCCCAGCCTCAGCGACTAATGCTTCTACTTTCTGCAGTCTTTCATTATTGGTTACTACTAGCGCCAACGGGTATTTCTTGCTGCCGGGTTTATGGTTGGCCTTAGTTTGGAAACCTGAAGTTTTGTGATCTTGCCGAGCATTCTGACGGCCTTTGAAAAAAAACTTATCTGACATGGATTATTCCTATCGGTACAAACATTAAAAATATTAAAAATCAGGGCTTATGGTCCTTAATAAAGTCACCTGCTTATTAAGGGCAGCTAACATAATGGCGTAGGCATAAATTTTAGCCATTATAGCAACGGCGAGCGTAATATAGGACCAATAGGAATTACCTTTATTAAAGAAGCAAGTATGCAGACTCCTTGAAATCCTTAGGGAATAGGTGTGGAGGGATATAATAAAAGATGACAGCGTGAACCATCCCCCTTTTTACAACATGAAAACCGCTTGCCTATTAATATTACGAATGCTAATCTTACTTTAAGTAAGGATTCTTATAAAAAGGGTGACTAATGGCAACCGCAACAATGACAAGCAAAGGACAAATCACCGTTCCCGCAGCTATACGATCAGACTTAGATATTCATGCAGGTGATAAAATTCAATTTATAAAAATAGGCGAAGGAAGATATGAAATACTTCCTGCAACAGACGCTATCACAAAACTAAAAGGGCTAGTAAAAACCCAAAAAGTCGTCTCCATCGAAAAAATGAATGAGGCAATACGCTCAAAGTCGTCTCAATAACATTTAATTAATTTCCAGGGAAACCACAGCAAATGATTGCACTCGATACCAATGTTGTTATTCGTTATCTTACCCAAGATGACAAAAAACAGTCTTTAATCGCCAATAAAGTGTTCGAAAAAACACTCACCCCAAACAAACAAGGCTTTATATCCCTCGTTGTGTTAACAGAAATTGTCTGGGTTTTAGAGGCCTGTTATGACGTTAATAAACCTAATATTATTAACATCATTAACTCACTGACTTCTTCAAAAAATTTGATTGTTGAGCAATCCCATATCGTGCGAATTGCGACAACATTATTCACAGATAAAAATGCTGACTTTAGTGATGCACTTATTTTCTCTATAGCCAACCATGCAGGCTGCGAAAAAACACTTACATTCGACAAAAAGGCTGCCTCAATAGGAATGACTAAGCTTTAAACTCGATCTATAACAATGGCAGCCAATCAGTGATCTTTTATGAGTCAATAAAAATCAGGCCTCAAATACACTTACTCACTCAATAATGATTTAACCGCTCTTTGCCAACCGGCATAAAGTTCATCGGCCTCTGCCACAGGCATAGCGGGTAAATAATCATGCTGCTTTTGCCACAGGCGCTCAATATCCTCTATACCAGAAAATACACCTGCGCCTATACCCGCCAAACTCGCCGCACCCCATGCCGTTGCTTCTGTTACTGCGGGCACTTCAATATTGGTTTGTAATATATCGGCTAAAAACTGACAGACAAAGGCATTTGCTATCAAGCCACCATCGGTACGAATAACCGCAGGCGAATCGCCTATATCCCCCACCATCGCCGCCACCAAATCACGGGTTTGATAAGCCTGAGCTTCTAACGCCGCTCGCGCTATATGCGCCGCACTAGTATCACGACCTAAACCCATAATCGCACCTCGAATATCCGGCCGCCAATACGGCGCACCTAAACCCGTTAATGCCGGCACAAAATAAACACCATCATTGCCCGCGATACTTTGCGCCATGGCTTCACTAGCACTGGCATGCTCAAATAAAGCGAGACCATCACGCAGCCATTGAATAGCTGCGCCAGCAATAAAAATAGAACCTTCTAAGGCATACGTTGTGTTGCCATTCAGTTGATAGCCAATGGTAGTGACCAAACGATGCTGAGAGGCAATAGGTTTAACACCTACATTCATTAACATAAAACAACCAGTGCCATAGGTTGATTTAATCATGCCTTT
>JABIQF010000030.1 GCA_018668095.1 Cellvibrionales bacterium | reverse complement strand
CTGTATGGATGTTGTCGTCCCCTATATTCATGATCGTAAACAATTCGGCAAAGCCATTGGTGAGTTTCAATTAATGCAGGGAAAAATGGCCGATATGTACGCCGACCTCAATGCTTCTCGCGCCTACCTTTATACCGTTGCTAAAGCCTGTGATCGTGGCGAAGAAAGCCGTAAAGATGCTGCCGCCGTCATTCTTTATACCGCAGAAAAAGCGACTCAAATGGCATTACAGGCCATTCAAACACTGGGTGGCAATGGCTATACCAATGAATACCCCACCGGCCGTTTACTGCGTGATGCCAAGCTCTATGAAATAGGTGCAGGCACCTCTGAAGTACGGCGCATGCTAATTGGCCGTGAACTATTTAAAGAGACGATTTAATACTCATGACAATTTTAGAATCTACCATAAACACTCGCTCTGCAGCCTTTACTGATAACCGTGAAAAAATACAGGCGCTGGTCAATGATCTCAGTAATAAAATAGCGCACATTAAAAAAGGCGGTAGCGAAAAATCACGCGCTCGTCACCTTGCCCGCGAAAAATTATTAGTTCGTGACAGAATCAACGCGCTTATCGATTCAGGCTCACCGTTTTTAGAACTCTCACAACTCGCAGCTTATAAAGTTTATGAAGAAGATATCCCCGCGGCTGGCATCATTACCGGGATAGGACGCGTCAATGGACAAGAGTGCATTATTGTTGCCAATGATGCGACCGTAAAAGGCGGCACCTACTTTCCACTCACAGCAAAAAAACATTTACGCGCACAGGCTATTGCGCAAGAAAACAACCTACCCTGTATTTATTTAGTCGATTCTGGCGGCGCCAACTTACCACGACAAGCCGAAGTCTTTCCTGACCGCGATCATTTTGGTCGCATCTTCTTCAACCAAGCCAATATGTCGGCTAAAAACATTCCGCAAATTGCCGTGGTCATGGGCTCTTGTACTGCCGGTGGCGCTTATGTCCCCTCCATGGCCGATGAATCCATTATTGTCAAAGAACAAGGCACTATTTTTCTTGGCGGCCCGCCCCTCGTTAAAGCTGCTACCGGTGAAATTGTCACTACCGAAGCGCTAGGCGGCGCAGAAGTTCATTGCCGAACCTCTGGGGTTGCCGATCATTTTGCGCAAAATGATCATCACGCGCTACAACTGACAAGACAAGCCATTGGCCGCCTTAACCGAGTCAAACCCATTCAAGCCGATATTAAACCGGCGCTAGAACCGAAATACGACAGCAAAGAAATTTACGGCATTATCCCTGCCGATACACGCACGCCTTATGACGTGCGAGACATTATTGCCCGCATTGTCGATAACTCTGACTTTGATGAATTTAAAGCCCTTTATGGCACAACCTTAGTCTGTGGTTTTGCGCGGATATATGGTTATCCGGTGGGCATTGTCGCTAACAACGGCATTTTGTTTGGTGAGTCGGCACAAAAAGGCACTCACTTTATAGAGTTGTGTGCGCAACGGAAAATCCCCTTAGTGTTCTTACAAAACATCACCGGCTTTATGGTCGGTAAACAATACGAACACAGCGGCATAGCCAAACATGGCGCAAAAATGGTGACCGCTGTTGCCACCGCTCAAGTCCCTAAATTTACCGTGTTAATTGGCGGCTCGTTTGGTGCAGGCAACTACGGCATGTGTGGCCGCGCCTATGATCCACGTTTCTTATTTATGTGGCCCAACGCGCGCATTTCAGTCATGGGCGGCGAACAAGCTGCAGGTGTTTTGGCACAAGTTAAGCGTGATCAAAAAACCAAAGCCGGAGAAGACTGGAGCAACAAAGAAGAGCAAGCATTTAAACAACCCATTATCGATACCTATGAAGAGCAAGGTCACCCCTACTACGCTTCGGCACGCCTATGGGATGACGGTGTTATTGATCCGGCTGATACACGTAAAGTTCTTGGCCTATCGATATCGGCCAGCCTTAACCAAACTATCGAAGACAGCCATTTCGGCGTGTTTCGCATGTAGAGAACAGTTTTATGACGGATACAAAAATCACGCTGGTTATTGACCCTCGCGGTGTCGCGACTGTAACGCTCAATAACGAAGAAAAGCATAACGCCTTTGATGACGCAATGATTTGCGAACTCACTCAAGTCTTTGAGCAAGTCGCTAGTAATAACAATGTGCGCGTTATGGTGCTTAGCGCTAACGGTAAAAGTTTTTCAGCGGGCGCAGACCTCAACTGGATGAAGCGTGTATCTCATTATGCGTACAAAGAGAATTTGGCTGATGCAAGCGCACTAGCCACTATGCTTAAAACCTTAAATACACTGCCTAAACCGACTATAGCGCGCGTTCAAGGTGCCGCTTTTGGTGGCGCTGTTGGCTTGGTCAGCTGCTGTGATATTGCAATAGCTTCACCTCATGCGAGCTTTTGTTTAAGCGAAGTGAAAATAGGATTAATACCCGCAACGATTAGTCCCTATGTTATCGCCGCCATAGGCAGTCGCGCAGCAAGACGTTATTTTAATACCGCAGAAACATTTACAGCAGCAACAGCGATGAGCTTAGGCCTTGTAAGTGAAGTGGTCGACGCTGAACAGTTAGACAGCAGTATCAACACATTGGTTGACGCCTTACTTCGCAATAGCCCTGCGGCCTTAAAAGCCTCTAAGCAATTAATATTTGATACAGCAGGACGAGAAATCAATACCGGACTGATTCAAGAAACCAGCAAACGCATTGCCGCTATTCGGGTGTCGCCAGAGGGCCAAGAAGGACTGTCTGCTTTTTTAGAAAAGCGCCCAGCTGAATGGGTTCAATAGAACGAAAGCGCCCATACAACAATATTTGCAAAGCCAAGAGTAAGTACACATGTCTATTACGCGTTTTAATAAAATATTAATTGCTAATCGTGGCGAAATTGCCTGTCGAATTATACAAACAGCTCGCAGACTGGGTATTCGTACTGTAGCAGTTTATAGCGATGCGGATATTAATGCCTTACACGTCAGCATGGCCGATGAAGCCGTTTATATTGGAGCCGCGCCCTCTAGAGAATCTTATCTAGACTTCCATCGCGTACTGCAAGCGGCAAAAGATACCGCCGCCGAAGCCATTCACCCAGGTTATGGTTTCTTGTCAGAAAATGCCGATTTTTGTCGTGCCTGTAAAGAAAACAATATCGTCTTTATTGGCCCGCCAGTTGAAGCGATCGAAGCCATGGGGTCAAAATCTGCCGCTAAAAATATTATGCAGCAAGCTAACGTTCCGTTAGTGCCGGGCTATCACGGCAGCGATCAAAGCCCAGAGAGGCTTAAAAAATCGGCAAACGCTATGGGCTACCCTGTTCTATTAAAAGCCGTTGCCGGTGGCGGTGGTAAAGGTATGCGCCAAGTCTGGAGCGAAAACGAATTCGATGAAGCATTGCTAACGGCCAAGCGTGAGGCAATGAACGCCTTTGCTAACGACGATATGCTGGTAGAGAAATACTTAACCCAGCCACGTCATATTGAAATCCAAGTATTCTGCGATCAACATAATAACGCCGTCTATTTATTTGAGCGTGACTGCTCAGTGCAACGCCGTCATCAAAAAGTCATTGAAGAAGCTCCCGCTCCGGGCATGACAGCAAAGTTACGAGAACAAATGGGGGAAGCTGCTATATGCTCCGCGCAAGCCATTAATTATCAAGGTGCTGGTACCGTAGAGTTTTTGCTAGACGAAGATGGCGCTTTCTATTTTATGGAAATGAATACTCGTTTACAGGTAGAGCATCCCATAACAGAAATGATTACTGGGCAAGATTTAGTTGAGTGGCAACTGAGTGTTGCTGCCGGTGAAATACTGCCACTTAAGCAAGAGCAGCTAAGCATTAATGGCCACGCCTTTGAAGCGCGTATTTATGCTGAAGATCCTGCTAATGATTTTTTACCGGCTTCGGGCAAACTCTCCTTTTTACAAACACCAAAAACCAGCCAATATGTCCGCATAGATACCGGCGTCCGACAAGGCGATGAAGTCAGTGTTTTTTATGACCCGATGATAAGCAAATTAATTGTTTGGGATAAAGATCGCGACAAAGCCCTTCAGCGACTAACGAAAGCACTTAGCGAATATTATATTAGCGGCATTACCACTAATATCGATTTTCTCCACCGGCTTGCAAGCTGCGAGGCCTTTAAAAAAGCAGATATCGATACTCGCTTTATCGAAAAAAATTACGACGAGATCTTTTATTCAAAAACAAATGACAAGAAAAATACAAAGGGTGAAACTTATTATTTAGCAGCGCTTTATTGCCTACTTGAACAAGCACAAAACTCGGCGGCAAATAGCATTCATAGTAATGACCCAAATTCACCTTGGCACAGCGGCGATGCTTGGCGTTTAAACGAATCCAACAACCATAGATTAACGCTTAACATTAATGACCAAGTTATTGATATTACTGCTGAACAGCTATCATCAAAACAGCCATCAACGTCCTCATCGCGCTTTGCTATTACTATCAATGAGAAAACACTGTTAGCGCAAGGTGCATTAACCAGCAATACATTAAATGCAGAAATTGATGGTCATCAATCACGCGTCACCATTGCCGACAATAACGGCGACTTCCAGCTATTCACAGATAGTAGTGCGATACGTTTTAATCGTGTATTACCCGACCTAGGTGAAGCCAATGATACCGGCCATGCTGGCGGTCTCACTGCGCCGATGAATGGCACTATGGTTGCGCTATTGGTAGAGACCGGCAGTGTCGTTAAAAAAGGCGATGCCTTAGTTGTTATGGAAGCCATGAAAATGGAGCACACGATTCGCGCACCCCAAAACGGCACCGTTATAGAGTTTTATTTTCAACCCGGCAACCTCGTTGATGGTGGCGCAGAACTACTTAACTTTACCGCCGAAGAAAAGCCGGAGCAAAAACTAAAACCATAGCCATAGCCATAGCCATAGCCATAGCCATAGTCATCATATAAATAGAAATATAAATAGACATGTAAATAGACATAGACAAACAAAAAGACAAAACACGATTAGCGAGAAACTTATGCCCTTACCTAAGCACGTTCGTATTGTTGAAGTAGGCCCACGTGATGGGCTTCAAAATGAAAAGCAGCTTATTGACATAGACACCAAAGTGGCGCTAATTGATTGCTTAGCGAATGCTGGCTTTACTCATATTGAAGCGGGCAGCTTTGTTAACTCCAAGTGGGTGCCACAAATGGCCGATAGCGCAGCGGTGTTTCAAAAGATAAACCGCCGCGCCGGAGTAAGCTATGCCGCATTAACACCGAATATAAAAGGTTTTGAACGCGCAATAAAAGCAAACGCTACCGAAGTCGCTATTTTCGCTTCGGCATCTGAAAGTTTTAGTCAAAAAAATATTAACTGTTCTATTGCCGAAAGCCTTGAACGGTTTAAACCTATTATGCAAGCGGCTAAAGCACAAAATGTTCTCGTCCGCGGTTATGTCTCCTGCGTTGTTGGCTGCCCCTATGAAGGCGATATACCCGCGACGAAAGTTGCTGAAGTCGCAAACGCTTTATATAAAATGGGCTGCTATGAAATATCTTTGGGCGATACGATTGGTGTTGGCACACCTATAGCGGTTAACACTATGATTAATACTGTGGCAGAGTCCATTCCAATAGAAAAAATTGCAGTGCATTTTCATGACACTTATGGACAAGCCATTGCCAATAGTTATGCAGCCTTGCAGCTAGGCGTAAGTGTTATAGACAGCTCTATTGCAGGATTAGGCGGCTGCCCTTATGCAGAAGGCGCATCGGGCAATGTCGCCACAGAAGATGTGTTATATCTACTTAAAGGCTTAAATATTGATACCGGCATTAATCTATCGGCAGCGATTGCAGCAGGTAATTTTATTTCTCAATATTTAGGTCGCTGTAATAGCGCTAAAGTAGCTAGAGCAATAACAAAAGCTGTATAGCTGCCGTATAGCTTCTGTATAACTTCTCAATAGCTACCCCATAAACTCACGATTATTATTGATTGATTGCAAATATTTTTACTGGCACACCATTTAAAGCCGCATTACCACACACCGGATCAATCAATTGATTATCGGTTAAATCATTACAGCTAATGCCCTCTTGCTCGCTGGCAATGGCCAAACTCACGCCCTCACGTTT
>JABIQF010000060.1 GCA_018668095.1 Cellvibrionales bacterium | reverse complement strand
CCAGTCTAAATAAAGTGCAGTCTATTTTGCAGAACCCTGTCAATACCAATAGCCTTGCGATATTGCAAGAAGGTAAGTTCCAAGAAACCAGTGACGGCCAGCGTGTTATTTATGCTGAAAAATTTGACCCTGAAAGCGATGCTGTTAATGATGTCTGGATGGTGGAGCATCGACGTGATGGCAGTGTAGTAGTGATTCGCGCCGATTCAGGACGCATCATTGACAATGCTAATTTAGGCGGACAATATCTCACGCTGGCTAATGGTGCGGTTTACGATGGGTTTGTTGGTCAGCGTGATTATCAAATTACGGAATTCACATCTTATGCTCAAAAAGTCGTTGAACGTCGACGCGTTGAAAAGCTGCAATTAGAAGGTGATGCTAAAACAACACGAGCATTATTTATGTCCAGCGAACTCGGTGATATCGCTGCGCTGCATTGGCGATTTTCTTTACCTGTCGTTGTACTCGTGGTTGCCTTGTTAGCGTTGGCCTTAAGTAAAACGAATCAACGCAGTGGTCGCTATATTAAAATGTTACCTGCGGTCTTAATTTATCTTTTATATATTGTAGCCATTACCGGCGTTAGAAATAAGATTGAAATGGGATCACAGCCGCCGCTTATGATATGGCTGGTGCATGGTTTGTTTTTTATCGGCGCTTTAATGTTATTGCTCGAAGACGATTTTAAGCGCGTATTAGCTTCACGCAAATCGAGAGTAGCCATTTAACGTATGAATAAATTGAGCTCTTATATAGGTATCAATGTCATTGGCGCTATTCTGCTGGTGCTACTGCTTATTGTTGGCCTTGATGTGGTTTCTGCCATTATTGATCAGTTAGGTGATATTCGTGGCGATTATACTTTTTGGAAGTCGCTTGTTTATGTCGGCTTAACCGTTCCGGGTCGCATTAATGAATATATTCCGCTCTCGGCCTTAGTCGGCTGCTTGGTGGCAATGGGTATGTTGTCCAGTAGTAGTGAGATTACTGTGATGCGCGCCAGTGGTGTCTCTCTGAGTCGCTTAGTCTGGATGGCAGTAAAGCCAACCTTGTGGCTAATTGTGTTGTCGATGCTGATTAGTGAGTATGTTTCGCCTTTTACTGATCAGTGGGCTAAAAGCCATAAAGATTTTTCTATATCAGGAACAGACCGCTCACTCGTGGCGGGTGGTGGTTTATGGCATCGAGAGGGCGATACGTTTATGCACTTTAACGTGGTGCAGCCAGGCGGTGTTTTATACGGTGTCACAACCTTTGAGTTTAATCCGCAAGGAGATTTACTTAGCTCGTCATTTGCTAAGCGTGCAAGTTACCAGCGTAATGGTTGGTTAATGGAAGGCGTACAACGCAGTGTTTTTTATTCCGATACGATTAATAGCAGTGAATTCACAACCCTTAAGTGGGAGACGCAACTCTCACCTAAGATGCTTGGTTATCTTTCGCTTGCAGCTGAAGATCTATCACCGAGTGGCTTGTTTGATTACGCAAACTATTTAGATCAGCAAGAGTTAGATAGTGGCGCTTATCGTTTAGCCTTTTGGCAGAAGTGTTTGCATCCACTTATGATTATTAGTTTAGTGTTAGTGGCTTTATCTTTCGTTTTTGGCCCGCTGCGATCATCGACTATGGGCTATCGCGTTTTTATTGGTGTGGTGGTGGGAATCGCTTTTCAGTTCACTCAAAACTTATTAGGACCTAGCAGTCTTATTTATGGTTTCTCACCTTTTTATGCAGTGTTGGTGCCTATAATAATTTGTGCTGGTGTGGGTTCAACGTTGTTATATCGAACACGATAATGTTACTTGTTTTTTTGAGTTGTCGACTATTTTTTGGCTAATCGAATAACCGTTGTTTTGGATATACCATCATGCCAAGTCTGTTTTTTGCTGCCTATTAATAATCCTATATAGCCTAAGCCGAATAAAGCGATTGACGGTATTGCGGCGATGACTCTTACTAGTGCTTGCCCATAAGTAATAGGCGTTTGATCATTGGAAACCAATTTGAGTTTCCAAACAAGCATGCCTAAGGTTTGCCCTGTATTCCGCCAAAAATAAACAAAAAAACCAATATAGACAGAAGCCAAAACGGGCAGAATGGGCCAGCCTAATTCGGTGGGGTTTAGCTCATGCAGTGTTTCATCGGTTTGGACATTGCCATGTTGTGCAAAGTCTCCGGTAATCGATACCGCAATAACGGTATAAACGGCGCTAGTGCAAAGCAGTATAGCCATCAGTAAAAAAATATCGTAAAGCATCGCCATTAGTCGGCGCCCTAGTGGCGCTATGACAGCATCATCATGTTGATCGGTGGTAGGCATAAATTTTATCTTGTCAGTATTAGGGTTTATGAGCGTAAACTTCGGCTGCAATTGTACCTTGCTCCGACGGGGCTGTGTAGTTGTGATGAGCGAGTTGCTAGAGGAGGGCGCTGAATAATAGCTAGATGAAGGGGAATGCCGCTATTAAGTAAAGCGAGATTAAAAGGCTTTTTCGAATTTTAACTTTACATCATCATAAGAGACCTTGAGTGAGTAGTCCCAGTCAAATCTAGCTTTACCGGCTACTTTACCGGTGCGAACGGATTCTGGTGCAGCTTGGCTCATGGCATGAAGCTGTGATCCTTCATTATTATCCCACCATGATTTTAAACCCATACGAAACACTTCGCCCAATGCTGAGCCTCCCGAACGATACGGTTCGGTAGAGTCTTGTGAATAGCCATGGTTTGCGTTGGGGTTTAACAGATTGATGGTTGCGCGAGGCGTCACAAATTCTCCGGTTGAGACTAGTAACTCAATGGATCTGTTATAAGCTTCGGTTTGAGTAGATAGTTTTCGGCGTGGCAGTTCTACTGCGGGTTTACCCGATTTGTTAATGAAAATAGTAGAAAACTGTAACAGCGTCATTTGTGATGTTAAATAATGACTGTCAGCGGTATCTTGTAGTTGAAGTGAAGAGGTGCTGAGTGAGCGATAAGGTTTTGATTCATTGGCTGTATTAGCCGAGGCTGTATGACTTGCTAAAACAGTCAATAACAAGCTGAATGGAAGTGCAGACATGAGTGATCTTGCAAAAAGGGTCAGTGCCGATTTTTGTATAAGTGGCTGCAAAGACTGTTGAGTCATTGCGTTGTTAGTAAGATTCAATCTCAACATCGACTGAGTACCCCCACACTTTGAATATCGCTTTTGTTATTAGTTATAATTTTTTTAGCGCTTCGTACTGGTTATGACCTATTAGACCTTATTTTGTTCGATTTGTAACCAACAATTAACGCCTTGTTAATTAACTATAGACCAATGAGTGCTAATATTAATAACAGATTAGTAAGTTAATGGATAAAGCTAATTAGAAAATCAAGGTTTTATATTTATGTTGCTGATAAATATAGCGTTTATTTCTATTGTGAGCGTTTAGTCTGAATTGTCTATGAATGGCTAATAACTAAGTATTAGTCTCCCATAGCGTGTTTCGAGGGTTAGAGTATTTCTATGCATATATTGTTAATTGAAGATGACCAAAGCGTTGCTGCGTTTGTAGAAAAAGGATTTCTTGATAAAGGTCAGGTTATTACTCATGCGGCCACCGGTACTGATGGTTTGGGTTTGGCAAAAGATGAGGCTTACGATGCGATAATTATTGATCGTATGCTTCCTGCGCTTGATGGTCTTTCTATCGTCAAAGCGTTACGAGATGAAGGCGATACGACTCCGATCCTTATTCTGAGTGCCTTAGGTGAAGTGGGTGATCGTATTGATGGCCTTAAAGTCGGTGCTGATGATTACTTGGCAAAACCGTTTGATTTTGAAGAGTTGTATACGCGCATTGAAGTATTAGTTAGACGACGCGATATTGATTCGCCGGTTACTCGTTTAAAAGTGGCTGATTTAGAGCTCGATTTATTAGCGCATGAAGTGCAGAGAGCGGGTCAAAAGCTCTCTTTGCAGCCGCGAGAATTTCGTTTGTTAGAGTATTTGATGCGTAATGCAGGACAAATAGTGACGCGTACAATGCTGCTTGAAAACGTTTGGGATTATCATTTTGATCCGCAAACCAATGTTATTGATGTGCATGTAAGTCGTTTACGACAAAAAATAGATAAAGACTTTGATAGACCCTTACTGCATACGGTTCGCGGCTCAGGCTATGTGCTAAATACATCTAGCTAAAGCGCTTTGTTTTTTTCTGGGTGCTCATACTATGTGAATGTCACAGTGGCATTCATATAATAATGATTGAAGCTATTACTGGTACTAGCGATTAATAGCGAGTGGTCATTAATCGGAATCAATAGTATTTGGGATCAATAGTAATTAGAATTAATAGCCGTTTAGAATAAATAAGCGCTGTCATTTTTCCGTTTGTTCGCCAACTGTAGCCTTTGATTTATACTCTTGCGCGAGTTATTACCTGCTTTTGGATAAATGCATGATTGTCAGTAAAGTTTTCAGTAGTTATATTTTTCGTTATTCGATGAGCACCGTTCTGGTGACCGCGATTAGTGCCATGTCCCTAATGGTATTCTTCTATAGCTTCTTTTCTTATTATTATTTTAAAGACGTTGAGCAAGGTTTTACTGACGAGTTGTCTGATATCACTGCCGCTTTTGAGGCAGGAGGTGTTGATCAGGTTAATGGTTTTATCGATGAGCGTTTGCGCGATGTTAACGCTACACCTTATGACTATTGGGTGACGGACAATGATAATAATCACTTGGCGGGCAATTCAGAATTTACGCCACGGTTTACCGAGTATGGTGGCTGGCTAAGTTTTGATATGGACGTATTCAAGAATGATAGCGATATTCGTTACATGGGGCGTTATGTCATTATCGCCGACGGAACACAGTTTTTGGTGACGAGTAGTCGATCGGGTGTGCCGGCGTATACCCGGTTTTTTATTAGCATTTCATTCTTAGCGTTTATTTTTACCCTCGTAATGGGTGGGTTTGCGTCATTTTTTATGACTTGGGATTTTCAGCGCCATGTCGATAGAATCAACCAAAGTATTAAAGCCATCATGGCAGGCGATCTTTCTGAACGCTTAATGATTAGTAAGTCCAGCAGTAAATCCAGTGGTGACCTTCAGCAATTAGCATTGCATTTAAATATGATGCTTGATCGTATTCAGTATCTTATGGATGGCGTGAAACAAGTCTCTGATAATATTGCCCATGATTTAAGAACCCCATTAACACGCATGCGTAATAACTTAGTCACTTTCGAAAAAAATTGTGATGATGATGACCTCGTTATTGTGCAGCAGTTAATTGCTGAAGCAGATAATATGCTAGGCACCTTTAATGCCTTGCAACGTATTGCTCGGGTTGAACTGGGCGAGAGTGGCACTGAGAAAACATCAGTTAAATTAGATCTTTTATTGCAAGATGTTATTGAACTTTACGAGCCAGTTGCTTCTGAAAAATCGATTACCTTTGATGTTCGTATTGAAAAAGTAGGTATGTTGGCCGATCGTAATTTATTGGTTCAAGCCTTTGCCAACCTTTTGGACAACGCCATTAAATATACTCCCGAAAATGGCCATATTGTTATTGCGTTGTCACAAAAAAATCATGGTCTCGTTTTTACTAAAGATGAATGTCCAGCCAGACCGATAGCTGTTTTAACTGTTGCCGATAATGGCTGTGGTATAGCCGAAAAAAATTACGAAAAAGTGTTTAGACGCTTTTATCGAGAAGAGGGTAGCCGCGGCGCACAGCCAGGTAATGGTCTTGGTTTAAGCCTAGTGGCTGCCGTTGCTAAGCTTCATTCGTCAACAGTCGTATTAAGGGCAAATCAACCAGGTTTATCCGTTTATATGGTATTTCATTAAGGGCTCGCCAAATCATGGCAGCTGAGCTCAATAAGTGTTTAAGCCTGTATAGCTTGCACCGCTTCATGGCCTGTACAAAAACCACCCACCGCTCTTTTATTCCTTCTGCTGTCGAATCGTGTTGTTACATTCAATTGTGATCATTGTTGGCCGTATTGTTGTTAGCATCAATGGGCCTCAACGGTTTATAATTCTTAGTAATCAATAAACGTATATTCAATCACCTTTATTCTGACGGGACAGTCTTGTGCATACTCAATCGATCATCATCAGTAAATTAACAGCGGCGTTATCGCCAAGCCATCTTGATGTGGTCAATGAAAGCCATAAGCACTCAGGCCCGCGTGATGCCGAAACGCATTTTAAAATCGTGATTGTAGGTGACGCGTTTAACAACCAGCGCTCGGTAGCGAGACATCAGATGATCTATAAGACCTTAGTTGATGAGCTTGCGGGTAATGTCCATGCTTTAGCTATTCACACCTATACCGATGAAGAGTGGTCAGTGCAGCAATCTTCTCCCGATTCTCCGCAGTGTCTTGGCGGAAGTAAGCATGATAAAGCGGTTAAATAATAATGACAGACGTGGCCGATACCGCTGACAACACCACTATTGTTGCAGCCCTTTATAAATTTGTTGCCTTACCTGATTATCAAGCCTTGCGTGAGCCTTTGCTCGATGCCTGTATTGCTGCTGGGGCGAAAGGTACCTTGTTGCTAGCCGAAGAGGGGATAAATGGCACTATCGCAGGTAGTCGAGAAACGATAGATAGTGTGTTGGCCTATTTAAAAAGTGACAGCCGTTTAGCCGATATTGACCATAAAGAATCTATCGATGAGCGTATTCCATTTTACCGTATGAAGGTAAAGCTCAAAAAAGAAATTGTCACCATGGGTATTGGTGGTATTGATCCGAATAGCTTGGTGGGTCATTACGTTGAACCCAAAGATTGGAATGATTTAATCAGTGATCCTGACGTGACAGTGATTGATACTCGTAATGATTACGAGTGCGACATAGGATCGTTTAAAGGCGCGATTAACCCGCAGACAACGACCTTTCGTGAAATTCCTGATTTTGTCGAAAAAAATCTTAATCCCAACAAACAAAAAAAAGTGGCTATGTTCTGTACCGGTGGAATTCGCTGCGAAAAATCCACAGCTTATTTGTTAGATCAAGGTTTTGAAGAAGTTTATCATTTGAAAGGCGGTATACTTAAGTACTTAGAAGAAACGCCTAAAGAAGAGAGTTTATGGCAGGGCGAGTGTTTTGTCTTTGATAATCGCGTAGCCGTTGATCACGATTTAAATGTCGGTTCCTATGATCAATGTCACGGTTGTCGCCATCCCATAACCGTAGAGCAAAAACAAAGTGAGCATTATCAAAAAGGCGTTTGCTGTCCTTTGTGTTATAGCAGTTTGAGTGATGATCAAAAACAACGTTTTGCTGAGCGTCAAAAACAAATGGATTTAGCAAAGGCCAGGAATGAAGCGCATATTGGTGCGCCACCACCACAGCGTCAGAGAAATAATAGTGAGTGATATTGAAACCGGTAGTCCTTGGAAGCTAAAGTACCTTGAGCTTATAAAAGAGCAAGAGCTAGTAGCGCTTGAATGGCAGAAAAAAATTGATGAGTTACACCGCGGTGTGGCAAAAATCAGTATTGCTGCCCAAGGGCAAGATGTAACGCTAGATGCTGCGCTTGAAGGTGTGAGGCAGTCGTTAAATGATAAAACGGGTGCCAGTTTATCGGCTCAGATAGATGCCTTAGAAACTGGCATTCATGCCATGGATGATTCGCGCATAAAGCGAACGAATCAAACGACTGAATCGTTAGCTACGTTACTTGAGCAATTGCAAACCGTTAAAATTGATAGGCCCTCAGCATTAGCGATTAACAAGCTAGGTAAAGAACTCAAAAAATCGGCTAACCGTTTAACTGAGCCTTTTGATCTTGAGCTTTGGTTAGAAAAAGTGGTTGCTGCGCAAAATAATGCATTACAGTCGCTTGATCCACTGATTACACCACCCAAAGCCCCTCCGGTTCAAAAAAGCTTATTACCAACATTGCTGCTAAATTTACGCCACCGATTAATGGGGGCGGCAGCTGATACTCAGACCAAGGCGGGCTCCGAAGTTAATCGCGTTAAGGCCGAGCAGACGCCTGCAACGCTTGCAAAAAATGTGATTGAAAATACACCTCAAGCAATAGCCGAGCATAAAGATAATGCCGATAGCTATGAGGCAGTTCGCGTAGAGGTAGTGGCTGTGCTACTGGGTTTACTGGCCGATATCGACGTACCTGCTGATGCTCAACATTTTGCGAATCAACTGTATAAAGATTTACAGAATGGTTTAGAGTGGCCCGATTTTATTCCCGCATTGGATAAAGTGGTGACTGTTGTTATTGCTGCTTTGGGCCGAGATCAGCGCCAATTTGAGCAGTTCTTACAAGGATTAAACCAGCAGCTGTTAGAGATAGGCTCATTTATTAGCTTTGTTGACCATAGCCAGTTAATTAGCAACGGACAAACTCAAGATTTAAGTGATGAGCTTGATAGTCATGTCAGTGATATCGTTTCTCGTTTTGAAAGCGATGATGCAACGCAAAGTTTAGACGGGGTTGTTGCCCTTAAAGATAGCGTGAGTGATAAGTTAAAGACCATTGTGACATCGTTAGAGCAGTTTCAATCGAATCAGGGCGAACAGCAGGCGTTGATGGCGCAGCAGTTATTAGAAATGACAACGCGCGTTGAGAGTATGGATGGTGATGTTCAAGAAGCGAGTGATAAGCTTCAGAAGCAGCGCGATAAATTACTGCGTGATACGTTAACTGATTTGCCCAATCGAGAAGCCTACAATATTCGTGTGCAACAAGAATATGATCGTTGGCAGCGTTATGGGCGGCCTTTAGTTTTGGCAGTTGCCGATGTTGATTTCTTTAAGCGGACCAATGAAGAGTTTGGTCACGAAGCGGGTGATCGTATGTTAAAGATCATTGGCAAAACGATGTTACAGCAATTACGTAAAACAGATTTTATTGCACGTTTCTCTGGTGCGCAATTTACTATTTTATTACCCGAAACGAGTCTGCAAGCAGGCCAGCAAGCCTTAGAAAAATTACGGATTGCGGTGCAAGCGTGCCCGTTACGCTTTGCCAAAAAGCCACTAACGATAACGATTAGTCTGGGTGCAACGTTGCTTGCTGAGGGCGACACTATCGTAACGGCACGACATCGTGCTGATCAGGCCTGTGCTATGGCAAAGAGTTCGGGACGCAATTGTTATAGAACTATCATTAAGTAAGCACCGTTGTCGATGGTTGATTGTTGGACGTGTAGCGTGCCAGCATCTCTCAATCTAAAGCCTGGGGCTAGGGAAGCGGCTAAGCTGTTAGTACACGCCGATTCATTCTATATTCTTACTATCAATATTGCCTCTCGACTAATGAGCCGCTTAAATACCTCAAATATTTGCTCAAATTTACTCTTTTTGCTTGAGATCCCGACGGCCTCGCTCTACGATGGAGCTTGATTTTTTTAGCGGGCTGCAGAAGTGCTCGAGCGCTATTTATGTGCCCCTAACCTTAAAAATAGAAACAGGCTTGTTATTGTTCGATGAAACTTTTCCATAGTATTCGTACGCCTTGCATAGGTGTTTGTTCAACCGGTATCGGCGATTCCGTTTGCCGAGGCTGCAAGCGGTTTGATCATGAGGTGATTCTCTGGAATAGCTACACGCATGATCAAAAAGTAGCCATTGATATACGTTTAGATGCCTTATTAACGCAGGTCGTTTCTTTGCGTTTACGAATAGTGGATGAGCCATTGTTGCAAAGGCAATTGCAAACTCAGCAGATACCCTATGAAGCAAACCGTAACCCTTATTGCTGGTTATTTGAATTGCTTCGCGCAGGTGCAGGCCAAATTGATGACACCTTAATCTATGGGTTTAAAAAGATCGGCTTATTCGAGCATCAAACATTAATCGATATTCGTCAAGATATTGATGAAGAATTTCATTCGCTGTCGATGGCGCACTATGAGCGCTATATTGTGGCGAATAGTAAGCGGGCTAATCGTGCTTCTAGCGAGCCTTAGAGAGCGAGCTTTAAAGAGTGAACTTTAAAGAGTGAACCTTCGCGCTTAATCCTTTTTTATTGATCCAATTTAACCGAGCTTTATTGAATGTCTCTTGCAGTTGCCTCGTCAAGTAATACAAAAACGCCTCAGCCTGTTGATATTTCAGCGGTCCAAGATTTTCTACCGTGTGAAACACCCGATAGCTGGGTAGAGGCGGCATTAGCGAATCAAACTATTATGTTGATTGATCATGCTAACTGTGAGAAGAAAGCGGCATCGACTGCCATGACAATGCTCTATCGTTATTTTGATAGGCCTGAATTGCTGCATAAATTATCACGCCTAGCCCGCGAAGAGCTTCGTCACTTTGAACAAGTGTTAGCGATTATGAATAAGCGTAACATTGAATATATTCATGTTACGCCCTCGCGTTATGCCGTATCTTTACGTGAAGGTGTCACGGCTCACGAGCCCAATAAATTAGTTGATACCTTAATTGTGGGTGCTTTTATAGAGGCGCGTTCCTGTGAGCGATTTGCAAAAATAGCGGCGCTGCTTGATGAAGAGTTAAGTCATTTTTATACGTCCTTACTGCGCTCTGAAGCCAGACATTTCCAAGATTATCTGACCTTAGCGCAAGGTTATGCTGAGCAAGATATTGCTGAACGTATCGCTTTTTTTGCTGAAAAAGAAGCGCAGCTAGTATTAGAACCCGTGAGTGAATTTCGATTTCATAGTGGTCCATTGCAAAAATAGTTAACCTAAGAGAAGTCATTATCCATGAGCCCATTGCCCGGATCATCAAGCCCGTCATTAAAAGAGCAATTGCTAACGCGTCGCATGCTAATTTGTATCTTTACCGGCTTCTCATCGGGGTTACCGCTTTACGTTATTTATCAGCTACTCCCTTTATGGTTACGTGATCAAGGTGTCGGTTTAGCCGAGATAGGTTTCTTTGCCTTAGTGGGCGTACCCTATACGTGGAAGTTTATTTGGTCGCCACTAATGGATCGGTTTTCTTTGCCGATGTTGGGTCATCGTCGCGGTTGGATGCTACTCACGCAGTTATTTCTCCTAGTTGCGATTGCGAGTATTGGTTTTTTAGATCCGCAAAAATCCATTTGGACAATTGCTTATCTGGCGGCGGGCATTGCTTTTTTTAGTGCCAGCCAAGATATTGTGTTAGATGCTTACCGACGAGAGCTTTTAGATGAAAGCCAGTTAGGCACGGGTAACACGCTTCATATTCAAGCTTATCGTATTGCCGGTTTAGTGCCCGGTGCACTTGCGCCTATATTATCCGATACTATTCCATGGTCATGGGTCTTTGTGATTGTCGCTGGGTTTATGTTGGTGGGGGTTGCATTAACTTTAAGTGTTAACGAATTGACGCGACCGTTGGGCAGTCCGCGGACAATCCGTGAAGCCGCTATTGATCCCTTTAAAGAGTTTATTGGACGTCGAGGCTTGGTATCGGCACTTACCGTTTTAGCCTTCATGTTGCTGTACAAGCTGGGTGACAGTATGGCGACCGCTTTATCTTATCCGTTTTATTATGACTTAGGTTTTAGTAAAAGCGAGATAGGTGTTATTGCTAAGACGGCAGCGCTTTGGTCTGCCATTGCTGGCGGCTTTATTGCTATTCCAGTAATGGCGCGATTAGGCATTAATAAATGCCTATGGTTATTTGGCATGGTGCAAATTGTCAGTATCTTAGGCTTTTGGATATTGGCGCAGTCTGGGCCAGACAAAGGCCTGCTAGCGTTAGTTATTAGCTTTGAATATCTTGGGGTAGGGTTGGGCACAGCGGGCTTTACCGCTTATATAGCGCGCGAGACGAGCATTAAGTTTGCCGCCACACAGTTTGCGTTGCTAACCGCAATAACGGCTTTGCCGCGTACCTTTGCCAATGCGTTAACGGGCGTAATTGTCGATCGTATTGGCTGGGAGCAATTCTTTTTATTGTGCACCGCATTAGCGATTCCAGGCATGATCTTGCTGATAAAAGTTGCGCCTTGGACTACGCCTGAACAGGCGGTCAGTGAAT
>JABIQF010000098.1 GCA_018668095.1 Cellvibrionales bacterium | reverse complement strand
GAGCTTAATACTGACAGCTTGTCGCTCGATTTAGTCGCTACGTTGCCTAATGAGGAGCATCCAGAAGCTATCGGCAAGCCTAATGAAGAGCTTTATGGCGTGAGGTTTTTTGGCGATAAGCTCTACCTAGTGACTTTTGAGCGAATCGATCCGCTTTATGTATTAGACCTGTCTAATCCGGTTGATCCGTTGATTGCAGGTGAATTAACGGTGACAGGATTTTCTGATTTCCTTCATCCTGTAAATAACGAGCTATTAATGGGTTTGGGGCAAGATGAGGATGGCTTGGTGAAGCTGGAGCTGTTTAATGTTGCGGGTGTGCCATATTCCTTGGGCTCAATTAGCCTGGGTAAGAGTGAAGGTGCGCAATCCAGTTATTCAGAGGCCCGATACAATCGCCATGCGTTTACGTATCAGGTGTTCAGTGAGTTTACAGATCGTTTCTTGGTGCCTGCTGCTTTAAGCTTTTCTAGCGAAGATACTGGCTACCGCCAAGAAGATAGGCTGTATATGTTTGAGCTAGAGGATAAAAACTTGCCTCAAATGGCATCTATTCAGCCTATTGGTCAAATTGTAGTCGACCGTGAAGGTTGGGAAGCGAGTCGCCATCGATCTGTAATTGATGACGATGCGGTGTATTACGTTAATGGTACTGCGGTGTGGTCGGCTCTGTGGACATTACCGGAAATACAAAACGGGCCGCTATAACGTATTGTTAGTTATTTTCTGTGCACATAATTTCCTGGCTATACAATCAATAGCCAAGCTTAGCTGCTAAAGTCCAAGGTTAATATCAAGCGACGCTCTCCTGATAGTAATACTGGCGAGCGATGAACTAACCCTGCATTTTCGTTGCCTTCCCAGCGCTCCCCTTTCAATAGTGCAACGTCTCCGCAATTCAGTTGCTGGATGTCGTCGCTATTTTCAAAAAGGCCGGACTGATCATCTGCCAAGCCTTTGCTTCCGGCACCTAATTTTTCTCGGTTAACGTCTTGATGATGCAGCCATTCTGTTGCAATGCCTTCATAGGTCGTAATTAAACGACAAGGCACTTTATCAACATGGAATTTCGGGCACATGGCTCGGTCGAGAATACTTAAACGTAAACCGGCTCGTTTAAGGCCAAACAAAAAGCAAAACATATCCACGAGTTCGGCAATATTTTCACTCAATAGCGGTGAGCTTTGAGTGCCTAAAGCTTGGCGAACACTGGAGAGCGCACTTTCTGGCGTTACTGTCATGGACGTTTGAAATTTCTGATTCGATGTTAAAAAGTCTTTAACGGCTGCTTTGAGTTCGGCCGATAATTCGCGCTGCCAAATACTAATATTGCTGTCTTCTTCGTAAATATCGGTTAGTACCGAAGGCGCTTCGCTTTGTGTGGCGCGCCGAAACTTTATAGGCATCGCTGCGAGAGGATTATCCTTGATTGCCTGAATAGGGTTTATGGAAATCATGCGCCTTGCTCCCATTCAGGAAAGGGGTCACTGAGTGTTGCCCAATAGGCTTTACCTTTCAAAACTTCGTCTTCGTTTAATAAGCAATCATCAAGCACAGATGTTATCTTTGCTTTATCTAAACCCTGACCAATAAAGACTAATTCCTGGCGCATGTCGCCAAAGGGCTCAACCCATTGTTCTTTAATTGAGGCGAGATACTCTTCATCGGTAGGCCATTTTTCTTTCGCTATGGCTTTCCAAAACATACCCGCGAAACCATAACGTGCCATGCCGCCAGCTTGACTCCATTGGCCGGCAAATTCAGGGCGTGTAGCCAGCCAAAAATAGCCCTTGGAGCGGATTAACTTGCCATATTCTTGAGTGCTATGCAGAAATTGGTAAAACTTTTCAGGATGAAAAGGCCGGCGTACAAGGTAGCTAAAGCTGCCGATACCATACTCTTCTGTTTCGGGCACATGCTCGCCACGCATCTCTTTAAGCCAGCCAGGCGCTTGCTGTGCGCGCTCAAAATTAAATGAGTCTGTGTTCAGTACGGCGTCGATATCGACATTGCCCTGCGTAATAGGGATGATTTCAGCATGAGTATTGAGAGTTTTAAGAATAGCTGTCAGGCGCGCTATATCAGCGCTGTCAGCCAAATCGGTTTTGCTGACAAGGATAACATCGGCGAATTCTACCTGATCGACCAGTAAATCTGCGACACTGCGTTCATCTTCCTCGCCCAGTGATTCACCGGCATCTTGTAGATATTTAGCCTCGTCATAATCTTTCAGAAAATTCAGCGCATCTACCACTGTCACCATAGTGTCGAGTTTTGCTACATCAGAAAGCGAAATGCCGTCTTCATCGGCGAAAGTAAAGGTTTCTGCCACAGGCAGAGGCTCCGATATGCCGGTCGATTCAATAACGAGGTAATCAAAGCGTCCATCTTTGGCGAGTTTGGTCACTTCTTCTAATAAATCTTCTCGCAAAGTACAGCAAATGCAGCCATTACTCATTTCTACAAGCTTCTCTTCACTGCGATTTAAAGAGACTTCATTCTGGACAATGGCCGAATCAATGTTGATTTCGCTCATATCATTGACGATAACGGCGACTTTTTTACCTTCTCGGTTGTTAAGAATGTGGCTTAAAACCGTTGTTTTACCCGCGCCAAGAAATCCTGAGAGCACTGTGACGGGGAGTTTTTTAAATGTGTTGGCTTGCATGTGTATGGCGATCTCTGAGCTAAAGAAGTAAAGGATATGTTACAACATATCTTTTTTGATTAAAACTACTCCCAATCGCCATTTAGAGCTATTAAGAGCTATTAAAAGATATTAAAAGGCATCTAGAGATACTTGGATGGGCTTAGGGAGCTATAAATCGGTGATTAATGGTTTATGCGCTTATTTGGTTATTATTTGCTCATTCTGGATTGCTTTTGACGCCATTGTCTACGTTGCCTTTTCCTTGACCCTTGACGGTGCTATCTCTATAATGCCGACCTAAATTTAGGGGGTCCGACCTTCGCTGTCTAAGCAGGCAGCTGCATTCCGGTTTGATCTTTGTCTGGTCTTTGTCTATTTTTCTTCTTTTAATACGACATTGTGGTGAGTAATCTCAGCACGGCTAATGTTTAGAAATGATTTAAATTTCTAAACAGGGCTGTAGCGTGCCGAGAGTTGTTTCTCACTGAACGGTTAGCCAACCGATACAGATTATCAAAAAGCCCCTAAACAGGGGCTTTTTATTATTGCGAGCACTGTCGGTGACTATTCCCCGTGCTGGTAATTGGAATGGGCCTTGTGCCCATTTTTTGTTTTTAGATGAGGTGAATTTAGACCTCGCCAGATTAAAACTTAGGTTAGACGTTAGATTCTAACCGTTAAAAAGTAGGAAAGAACTTGGCAGCAAGCACCGCACAGATACAAGAATTAATTTCACCTATCGTGATTGATCTAGGTTTTGAATTTTGGGGCCTAGAATACCAAACGCAATCGGGTGCTGCTTTGCTCAGAGTTTTTATTGAGTCGCCTGACGGTATAAGTGTGGATGACTGCGCTAAGGTGAGTCGCGAAGTGTCATTATTGTTAGACGTCGAAGATCCGATACGCAGTGAGTATCGTTTAGAAGTATCTTCGCCGGGTATGTCGAGACCGTTTTTTACTTTAGATCAGTATTCTCGATACAGCGGTTTTTTTGTAAAGATTAAATTACGTTTTGCATTTGAAGGCCGCAGGCAGTTTAAAGGATTGCTTGCTGGCGTTGAGAATGATGAAGTGCTGATTCGCGACGGTGAAGATGAATACAGTCTGCCATTTGAAGCGATAGATAAAGGCAGCATGATTCCACAGTTTGAATAATTTTATTTTATGAGTGTTGGGTAATATCAATGTTTAATTCGATTTTAGGAGTGGTCACGGCAAATGATTAATAAAGAGATTTTGCTAGTAGCAGATGCGGTTTCTAACGAGAAAGGCGTCGATCGTGAAATTATATTTGAAGCGATTGAAATGGCTTTGTCGACAGCGACAAAAAAGCGTTATGAAGAAGAGTCAGAAATCGAGGTCGTTATTGATCGCGAGACAGGCGATTACGTAACGTTTCGTCGTTGGACAGTGATGCCAGATGACCACTTGTCAATTTTGGGTACTGAGTTAACGACTGAAGAAGCTGCCGAAAAAGATGCGTCGCTGCAAATTGGTGATGTTTTTCGTGAGCAGGTTGAGAATATTGAGTTTGGTCGCATTGCTGCACAAACTGCTAAGCAAGTTATTGTTCAGCGTGTTCGTGAAGCCGAGCGCGCTCAAGTGGTTGATGCCTATCGTGATCGCTTAGGTGAGTTAATTAGCGGTACCGTTAAAAAAGTGACGCGCGAAGCCGTTATTGTCGACTTAGGTAATAACGCTGAAGGTTTAATGAGTCGTGATGATTTAGTGGGTCGTGAAGCTTTCCGTGTCGGTGATCGTGTTCGCGCCATTCTCACTGATATTCGTGATGACGTTAGAGGCCCTCAGTTGGCGCTAAGTCGAGCATGTAATGAAATGCTTATCGAATTGTTTTCGATTGAAGTACCAGAAATTTATGAAGAAGTTATAGAGATTCGTGCAGCAGCACGTGATCCTGGTTTACGCGCAAAGATTGCGGTTAAGACTAACGATGGTCGCATTGATCCTGTTGGTGCTTGTGTTGGTATGCGTGGTTCACGTGTGCAAGCAGTATCGGGTGAATTAGCTAACGAGCGTGTCGATATTATTTTATGGGATGACAACCCTGCACAAATGGCGATTAATGCTTTATCGCCGGCAGAAGTTGAGTCGATTATTGTTGATGAAGATTCTCACTCAATGGATGTTGCCGTTGGTGATGACAATCTTGCTCAGGCAATTGGTCGTAACGGACAAAATGTTAGATTGGCTTCGCAATTAACAGGCTGGACAATTAATGTCATGAGCTCTGAAGATGCCGTTGCTAAGAGTGAAGAAGAAGCAGGCCGATTGGTTGATATTTTCGTACAAGCCTTAGGGATTGATGAAGATGTTTCTTTAGTGCTTGTTGAAGAAGGTTTTACTAGCTTGGAAGAAGTGGCTTATGTGCCGCTCGAAGAGATGGTTAATATTGAAGGCTTTGATGAAGAAATTGCTGAAGAGTTACGCGCGCGTGCAAAAGATGCGTTACTGACTCAAGCGATTGCTTCTGAAGAAGTGTTAGAAGGAAGTGAGCCTGCCGAAGACTTGTTAACGATGGAAGGGATGGATCGTCATCTAGCCTTTGTTTTAGCAAGTAAAGGTATTGTCACGATGGAAGACTTAGCCGAGCAAGCTGTTGAAGACTTGTTAGGTATTGAAGATTTAGATGCGGCGCGTGCCGGTGAGCTGATAATGACAGCCCGCGCGCCATGGTTTGCCGACGCTGCTGAATAAGCGTCGTCAACCGATTAATCGTACTAGGGGGAATGGTTCATGGCGGAAGTGACAGTTAGTCAACTCGCTAAAACAGTAGGTGCTTCAGTTGATCGTTTGCTATCGCAGATGAAAGAGGCTGGCCTCGATCATGAATCTGGTGATCAATTCGTTTCGGACGAAGATAAGCAACGTTTACTTACACATCTGAAGAGTAGTCATGGTGTGAGTACTGCTGCGCCAAAAAGAATTACTTTAAAGCGTAAAACATTAGGAACGGTTAAAGCAGCCGGTCAAGGTCGAAAAACAGTTTCGGTCGAAGTACGTAAAAGACGTACCTATGTAAAACGCGATGAAGTCGTTGTTGAAGAGTTACCTGAAGCTGTTGTCGACACTGAAGAGCTGCCGACTATTGATCCAGTTGAGGTAAGTGTTGAAGCGGCACCTGAAGAAACAGTGGTTGAAGAAACTATTGTTGCTGAAGAGCCTGTCGTTGAAGTTGAAGAATTCGCTGTAGAAGAAGTTGTAGAGATTCCTGAGGTTGAAGTTGAGGCTGCACCTGTTCCTGCGCCGGCCCCAGGTCGTCGTCTGGATCCTTTTGATGCTGAAGAGTTACGCCAACGTGCGGCGACTAAGCGTAAAGAGCAAGAAGTAGCAGAGAAAGAGCGTCGCAGTGCGGCAGCTCGAGCAAAAGCAGAAGATGCGGCGCGTGTAAAATCAGAAGAGCTTGCCAAAAAGCAAGCGGTACAAACAGCGAAAGATAAACCCGCTGCTGCACCTAAACATTTTAAAGCGGCACCAACCGCTACGAAAGATGAAGATGAGCCTCGAAGAAAAGCGGGCAAGAGTAAAAAGACAGCCAAGCAGCGCGGTAAAAATCGTGGCCAAAATGTAAGAGTTGATGAGTTCATGCCAGAAGACAATCCGTCTTTTGTTGGCATGGGTAGTCGTAAGGTATTGCAAGCGCATAGTCGTCAAGGATTTAAACAGCCTACCGAGCGTATCGTTCATGAAGTCGCTATTACTGAATCGATTACTGTTGGTGATTTAGCACAGCAGATGGCCGTTAAGGCGCATGTGTTAATTAAAGAGCTAATGAAATTAGGCGTTATGTCGACGATTAATCAAGCGATTGATCAAGAGACAGCTGTTCTCTTAGTTGAAGAGTTAGGTCATTCTTATCGTCTTGTCAGTGAAGATGAAGTTGAGAATGCATTGATTGCAGCGTTGACTGAAGAATTAACAGATGATGCTAGCGGTGACGAATCAAGACCGCCTGTTGTTACTGTTATGGGCCACGTTGATCACGGTAAAACATCGCTGTTAGATTATATTCGTGAGTCACGCGTTGCCAGCGGCGAAGCCGGCGGTATTACTCAGCACATTGGTGCTTATCATGTTGAAACCAATAACGGTGTTATTAGTTTTCTTGATACACCCGGTCACGCGGCTTTTACAGCCATGCGTGCACGTGGTGCCAAGTGTACTGATATTGTCGTATTAGTAGTTGCTGCTGATGATGGCGTTATGCCACAAACCATAGAAGCCGTTCAGCATGCTCATGCTGCAGAAGTGCCTTTGGTTGTTGCGATCAATAAAATTGATAAAGAAGGTGCCGATTTAGAGCGCGTTAAGAATGAATTAGTTGCGCAAGAAGTTGTACCTGAAGAGTGGGGCGGTGATACGCAATTTATTCCATTGTCTGCACATACTGGTGAAGGCATAGATAAATTGTTAGATGCGTTGTCACTTCAGGCAGAAATGTTAGAGCTAACAGCGCCAGTGAATGTAGCAGCTAAAGGTGTTGTTATTGAATCTCGACTCGATAAAGGTCGCGGTAATATCGCTTCGGTGTTAGTGCAAGAAGGTACGCTTAAAAATGGCGATTACGTTCTTGCTGGCACACAGTTTGGTCGCGTAAGAAATATGACCGACGAGCGTGGTGCTTTGATTGAAGCGGCGGGTCCTTCTATTCCTGTAGAGATTTTAGGGTTAGATGGAACACCTAATGCTGGTGATGATCTTTTAGTTGTAAAAGATGAGCGTAAAGCGCGTGAAGTTGTTGATGTACGTCGACAAAAAGAACGTGAAGTTAAATTCTCTCGTCAGCAAAAAGCGAATTTAGATAATATTTTCGCAAGCTTTGAATCTGATCAGAAGAAAACGCTTAATGTTATTGTTAAAGCTGATGTTCGTGGTTCTGTTGAAGCGATTATTTCATCGCTGGCAGATATTGGTAACGATGAAGTTGAAGTGAATATTATTTCAAGCGGTGTAGGTGCAATTGCTGAAGCCGATGTAAATCTTGCTGCAACCACTAGCTCAGTTATCTTTGGTTTTAATGTGCGCGCTGATGCGACTGCACGTAAAGCGGCAGAGAAAGAAGCATTAGAAATTCGTTATTACAGTATTATTTATAACTTACTTGATGATGTAAAAGATGCATTGTCTGGAATGTTGCCACCAGAAATGCGAGAAGAGATTCTTGGTACTGCCGAAGTACGCGATGTCTTTAAGTCGCCTAAATTTGGTTTGGTTGCTGGTTGCATGGTTGTCGAAGGTTCAGTTTCACGTAATAAGCCGATTCGTGTTTTACGCGATAACGTGGTTATTCATGAAGGTGAGCTCGATTCATTGCGTCGCTTTAAAGACGATGTCAGTGAAGTTCGAAGCGGCACTGAGTGTGGTATTGGCGTTAAAGATTATCTCGATGTTAAAGCTGGCGATAAGATTGAAGTGTTTGATATGCATGAAGTTGCAAGAAGTTTATAAGCTGTTTGTGATAATGAAAAAAAACATCCTATGTGATTCAAGAGGGCGTTATGCCAAAAGAGTATAATCGCTCAGACCGTGTTGCTGACTTTATTAAACGTGAAGTAGCTTCATTGTTGCAAAAAGAATTACGAGACCCGCGCGTCTCTCATCCTAACGTGAATGCGGTAGTGGTGAGTCGTGATATGTCGAATGCAAAAATTTACGTCACCTTTCTTGATAAGGAAACGGCGGAAGATGCAAAGGAGGCCATCGAAGTATTAAATGGTGCTGCAGGTTTTATTCGCAGTCAGGTGGCGGCTCAGCATACTATGCGGTCTACGCCTAAATTAAAATTTTACTTTGATGAAAGCGTTCGCACAGGTGAGCATTTATCAAATCTGATTGATCGCGCCTTATACGGCGATAAATCATAGCGTTAATTGCAGGGCAGTTGAAGTGGGAAGAACAAGACGCGGACGGTTAGTGAACGGTATTTTGGTTCTCGATAAACCGTTAGGTGTAAGCTCCAATGGTGCTTTGCAAGAATGTAAGCGGATTTTTTTTGCAGCTAAAGCAGGGCATACCGGTAGCTTAGATCCATTAGCGACAGGTGTATTACCGCTGTGTTTTGGTGAAGCAACTAAGTTCTCGCAGTTTTTATTAAATGCAGATAAAACGTATACCAGTACGTTTGTGTTAGGTGCTAAAAGTACAACCGATGACGCCGCCGGTGAAATTACTCCCGTTGCAGATGCGTCAGGGTTGACGGAGCAACAAGTATTAGAAATGTTGATGACGTTTAAAGGCGAGCAGCAACAAATACCGCCAATGTATTCGGCGCTAAAGCATAAAGGCGAGCGGCTTTATAAGCTGGCACGCAAGGGCGAAGAAGTTGAACGTCCAAGTCGCGATATTCGTATCGACCATATTGAAATGACAGCGTTTCGTAGTTTTGGTGCTGATCGTCCTGAAGTAGAAGTCGACGTTTTACTCAGTGTGAGTAAAGGAACTTATATTCGCACTGTGGCGTCGGACTTAGGCGATAAGTTAGGAGTGGGTGGATACGTCTGTGCTTTACGTCGTGTGCAGTCAGGTCCATTTGTTGAGCCCGAAGCGGTGTCGATTGAAAACTTGCGAGAGCTTAAGCAAGACGATCAGTTTGAAGAAATGGATAAGTTGTTAAAGCCTTTAGATTTTGCTTTGGCGCATATTCCTACGGTAACACTTGATGAGTCTAGCGGGTTTTATTTGCGCAGAGGTCAGCCTGTACAAGTATCCGGTGCGCCGTTAAGTGGAATCGTTAAGTTGAATTTGGAAGCGGGCGAATTTATTGGTATTGGTGAAATAAATGACGATGGACTCGTCGCACCAAAACGATTAGTCGTTTAGTTTTTTATTAATTTTTATTTTGACCTGTCTGTAAATGTGCGCGGACAGGCCATTTATTTTTTCGCACATTTTAGAGGTATAAGATCATGGCATTAAGCCCAGCAGATAAATTAGCAATTGTTAAAGATTATCAACGTGATGAAAGCGATACAGGCTCATCAGAAGTACAAGTGGCGTTATTGACTGCAAATATTAATAAATTGCAGGAACATTTCGGCGACCACAAAAAAGATCACCATTCACGTCGTGGTCTTATTCGCATGGTTAATCAGCGAAGAAAGTTGTTGGACTATTTAAAGAGCACAGATGCGGCTCGATACGCAGAATTAATTAAGCGTTTAGGCTTACGTCGTTAATCCGATTTGAGTTAGGCATTATTGTCGGAGCCTGATGGCAACATTATGGCTCCATTATTTTAGAATTGGATGGAGGATTTCTAGTGAATCCGGTAATTAAACAATTTCAATACGGTAATCACACGGTTACTTTAGAAACAGGTCGAGTGGCTCGTCAAGCATCGGGTGCTGTTTTAGTCACAATGGATGAAACTGTTGTGCTTTGTACTGTCGTTGGCGCCAAAAAGGCAAAACCTGGGCAAGATTTTTTCCCATTGTCTGTGCACTACACAGAAAAAACTTACGCTGCCGGTAAAATACCTGGTGGTTTCTTTAAGCGCGAAGCGCGTCCTTCTGAAAAAGAAACGCTAACTTCACGCTTAATCGATAGACCTATTCGTCCTTTGTTTCCCAATGGTTTCAAAAACGAAGTACAAGTTATTTGTATGGTTATCTCGGCTCAAGATGATATTGATCCAGATATTCCTGCAATGATTGGTACCTCTGCGGCGTTATCAATTTCTGGCGTACCTTTTAATGGTCCTATTGGCGGCGCACGCGTTGGCTATACAGAAGAAGAAGGGTATTTATTAAACCCAACTTACTCAACATTAGAAACGTCTGCATTGAACATGGTTGTAGCCGGTACTGCTGATGCAGTATTAATGGTTGAGTCAGAAGCGAAAGAATTAAGCGAAGATACTATGCTAGGTGCGGTTTTATTTGCGCATCAAGAAATGCAAGTGGTTATCGAAGCGGTTAAATCATTAGCGGCTGATGCAGCTAAACCCATTTGGGATTGGGCAGCACCTGCTATTGACCAAGAACTTTATGACGGTCTAAGTGCGGCAGTAAGTGCTGACCTTGGTACGGCTTATCAGATTACTGAAAAAGCGGATCGTTATGAGCAAGTTGGCACTATTCGCGATCGTGCGTTAGAGCAGTTTGCGGGTGAAGATAGCGACACAAATTCTGATACTGTTCGCGAGTTATTCTCGAAAATCGAAAAAAATATTGTTCGCCAGCGTATTGTTAATCATGAGCCGCGTATTGATGGCCGTGATACGAAAACAGTTCGTCCGTTATCTATGCAAGTGGGTGTTTTACCAAAAGCACACGGTTCAGCATTGTTTACACGTGGTGAAACGCAGGCATTGGTTGTAACTACGTTGGGTTCAGTTCGTGATTCTCAAATCATCGACGCATTGGAAGGCAGTTACAAAGATAACTTCTTATTCCATTACAACTTCCCATCATACTCTGTAGGCGAAGCGGGCCGTGTTGGTCCTGTTGGCCGTCGTGAGATTGGTCATGGTCGTTTAGCTAAGCGTGGCGTATTAGCCATGATGCCTGATGCCGAGTCTTTCCCTTATACGGTTCGTGTTGTCTCTGAAATTACAGAGTCTAACGGTTCTTCATCAATGGCTTCAGTCTGTGGTAGTAGCTTGGCGATGATGGATGCTGGCGTACCATTAAAAGCACCGATTGCTGGTATTGCGATGGGTCTTGTTAAAGAAGGCGAAAAGTTTGCAGTATTGACTGATATCTTGGGTGATGAAGATCATCTTGGTGATATGGACTTTAAAGTGGCCGGTTCATCTAACGGTATCACTGCATTGCAAATGGATATTAAGATTGAAGGCATTAACGAAGAAATCATGGAAATTGCGCTTAACCAAGCGTTAGCAGCACGTTTACATATTCTTGCTGAAATGAATGAAGTGATTGCAGAAGCGCGTACTGAGTTATCAGAAAATGCACCAAGCATGAGTGCCTTTAAAATTGACACTGATAAAATTCGTGATGTTATTGGTAAAGGCGGTGCAACTATCCGTTCGATTACTGAAGAAACTGGCGCGACTGTTGATATCGACGATGACGGTACTATCCGCATTTACGGTAAAGACAAAGCCTCACGCGATGCGGCTGTTGCCATGGTAGAAAGCATTACTGCTGAAGCTGAAGTCGGTGCTGTCTACGAAGGTAAAGTAGAGCGTATTGTTGATTTTGGTGCGTTTATTAGCATCTTGCCGGGTAAAGATGGCTTACTGCATATTTCTCAAATCTCTAGCGAGCGAATTGAGAAAGTGACAGATGTGCTTGAAGAAGGCCAAGTTGTTAAGGTGAAAGTACTGGATGTTGACCAACGCGGTCGCATTAAACTCAGTATGAAAGAGTTAGAAGAAGCCACTCCAGCAGCGGCAGAAACTTCAGCGGATTCGGAAGCGGATGAATCGTAATCGATTTTGAAAGTTTAGAGCGTTGAATAAAAAACCCGGGTTATCCCGGGTTTTTTTTATTTTCAAAAAAGTAAAAAATAATTTTTTAATAATGAAAATGTAAATCATAATAAGAAAATAGAAAAAGTGTGACGATTTTGCACGCCTAATAAAATAACGTTACCGTTAAAGGTGAATGCCAACTATCATGAAAATGCTTTATATAAAGGCTTATTCTGAGCTCTATTGAGCAATTGATTATTTTTTTCACATTACCAATGGTATCAAATTGGTTTTTGTTTCAGACTTTTTTCTATTATTTCTAACTAGAAATTTTTACGCAGAACTATTGAAAATCTCACAACATTTAATCTGTAATTGTTGTTGATTATTCTTAAACTGTAGTTGTCTGTAATGAAAGGGCTGTAAGAGTCTGAAATAAAAGGGCTTATTGCAAAACGAAAGCGTGTAGTTGAAGTGTGCCATGGTGTGCAGTCAATCTATGTGATGACTTATCGTGAAAAGATGTCCCTATAAATGAAATTAATTCTGCGTTAGCGCGGTGGTGAAAAATGAAGCATATAGTGCTCTTAAATCCTAAAGGCGGTTGCGGTAAAACGACAATAGCGACGCATTTAGCTGTTTATGCCTCGACAATGGGCTTACGTGTGGCGCTTGCTGATCATGATAAGCAGCAATCATCCCATGATTGGTTGAAATCTCGACCTCGTCGTTGTGCTGATATTGCGGCTATTGCAGCTTATGATGGCGTTTCTTTAGAAGGCGAATTTGATGTCATGATTCATGATATGCCTGGTGCAGCGGTGTCGACTGCGCATAGCATAGCCAGTGTGTGTGATAAGTTAATTATTCCGATTACGCCATCACCTATCGATATTAAAGCCGCCTTAAGATTATGGGTGACATTGAGTAATAATGGTTGGTTAGATAACACGAGTATGAATATTGGTGTTATTGCTAACCGTGTAAAGGCGAATACTAAGTACTTGAAGACGTTCGATTCATTTTTGACTAGAACTGGCCTTCCTCGTATTGCTACTTTGCGTGATACGCAAAACTATATTAAATCTTTGGATGCGGGTTTGACGTTGTTTGATTTGCCGCCGGGCCGAGTGGCTAATGATTTAGCGCAATGGCAGCCGATTATGGAGTGGACGGGGCTGTTTGATTTGGAAGATGAAGAGTTGTTATCGATGATGGGGCTTGAGGATGATGTTCAGCCGTCGGATGATAAGTTTGTGTCTTTGGAGTCGATGAATTATGAGCAGCAGCAGGAAGAAGATGCGATGGATGAGTATAGTGGGGAGCTGGGTTAGCTAGCGCCTTGATATCGAGTTTAGCTTTATAGTTCTAGATATTAGAGGGCGATTGAGTTTTCTCTCTTTTTTAAGTTTTCAGTTCAAGACCGTCGGGCCACCCCCGACGGTCTTAATGAAAAAATTAAACAAACCAAGCAGAAAAATGAGTATCAGATGAGCACAAAGGTTAACCCCGACGAGCTTGACCCTAAACCTCAAAAAAAACGCAAACATCCAAAATAAAAAAGGTCTAATTAATAACTCAAAATCGAGAACAAAAAAATCAAAACGCAAAATAGATTACTTAACAAGCCTATTCAAAATTAAATCATCAACAACCGCAGGATCCGCCAACGTACTCGTGTCCCCAAGCGTATCAATCTCATTCGCCGCTATCTTACGCAAAATCCTTCGCATAATTTTCCCAGAACGCGTCTTTGGCAAACCCGGCGCCCATTGAATAATATCCGGCTTCGCAATAGGACCAATCTCTTTAACAACCAACACCACTAACGCTGTCTTTAATTCATCAGACATCTCAACGCCCGCCATAGGCGTAACATAGCAATAAATACCTTGCCCCTTCACATCATGAGGGTAGCCCACGACAGCCGCTTCAGCGATGCTCTCATGAAGCACTAAGGCGCTTTCAACCTCAGCAGTACCTAAGCGATGCCCCGATACATTCAACACATCATCAACACGACCAGTAATCCAATAGTAACCATCAGCATCGCGTCTCGCACCGTCACCCGTAAAAAAGTAACCCGGATACGTACTAAAGTAAGTGTCTATTAAACGTTGATGATCACCATACACCGAACGAATTTGGCTGGGCCATGATTGCTTAATAACAAGGTTGCCAGAGCCTTCGCCTTCAATTTCTACACCTTCACTGTTGAGTAATACCGGTTCAACACCAAAGAACGGCAGGGTTGCTGAGCCAGGTTTTAAGTCCATCGCACCCGGTAATGGTGAAATCATAATGGCGCCAGTTTCTGTTTGCCACCAAGTGTCAACAATCGGACAGCGTGCGTCACCAACCACATGGTAATACCACTCCCATGCTTCTGGGTTAATAGGTTCACCAACTGTGCCTAACAAACGAATAGAGCTGCGTGAAGTGTTCGATACGAATTCATTGCCTTGAGCCATTAAGGCTCTTAATGCAGTAGGTGCGGTATAGAAAATATTGACTTGATGTTTGTCGCAAATTTCCCAGCAACGTGAAGCGCTTGGATAAGTCGGTACACCTTCAAACATAAGCGTAGTTGCGCCATTAGCAAGTGGGCCATAAACAATATAGGAGTGACCGGTAATCCAACCAACATCAGCAGTACACCAGTAAATGTCGCCGTCTTGATAATCAAAAATATATTTATGAGTAATGGCGGCGCCAAGTAAATAGCCAGCGGTTGTATGCATCACGCCTTTTGGTTTGCCGGTAGAGCCTGAGGTATAAAGAATAAAAAGCGGATCCTCACTGTCCATTAATTCTGGTGGGCAGTTTTTTTCAGCAGTAGCTGTTGCTTCGTGATACCAAACATTATTGTCATGCCATTCGATATCACCATGGGTATGCTGAACGACTAATACGGTATGGACATTGGGACAGTCAGCAACGGCGGTGTCGACATTGCCTTTGAGTGGAATTTTTTTACCGCCACGTAAACCTTCATCGGCAGTGATGACTGTCTGGCAGTCTGCATCTTGAATGCGGTCGCGTAATGCATCGGGTGAGAAGCCACCGAATACGACAGAATGAACGGCGCCAATACGCGCGCAGGCAAGCATGGCATAGGCAGCTTCTGGAATCATGGGCATATAAATACAAACACGATCGCCTTTTTTTACGCCACGATTTTTTAAGCTGTTAGCTAGACGGCATACTGCTTCATGAAGATCGGTATAAGTAATTAATTTCTGTTGGTCGGGTTCATCACCTTCCCAAATAATAGCGGTTTGATCTCCGCGTGTTTCAAGATGGCGATCTATACAGTTTGTCGTGACATTTAATTTTCCGCCAGTAAACCAGCTGACTTCACCTTGTTGGAAATTATATTCAGATACGCTATCCCAACGTTTGTCCCATGACAAAAATTTATTTGCTTGTACATTCCAAAACATGTCAGGTTGTAAAATAGATGCCTTATACATCGCGTCATATTGGTCACGATTAAGAAGCGATTTTTCTTGGAAGGTTTTATCGACTGGATAGGATGATGGTTTAGTCATAACATGTTCCATTCAATTTAAATAAATTAATTTGGATGCGGATAAAAGTGGATATTAAATTAAATTGATATTTGAATATTGTCGAGTAATCTTGTTTCGCCTAAAGTGGCCGCAGCTAAAATAACAATGTCAGTATCGCTATCATTGTTGTTGAGTAGGGTAAGATTTTTTTGATTGCGGATGTCAAAGTAATCAACTTCAAAACCTGCAGCCTTAAGATCCAATTTTGCGCTTTCACATAAGGTGCCATATTGTTTACTGCCTGCTGCTATGGCATCGCGTGTTTTCTGTAGAGTTTGGTAAATAATAGGGGCTTTAACGCGGTCAATATTATTCAGATATTGATTCCGTGAACTTAATGCTAGGCCATCATGTGCGCGAGCAGTAGGCACGCCAATAATATCAATGGGCATGCACAGATCAGAGCTCATGCGTTTAATGATGGCGAGCTGTTGAAAATCTTTTTCGCCAAATATAGCAACCGATGGCTGAACTAAATTAAATAATTTATTAACGATGGTGCAAACGCCTTGAAAGTGCCCCGGCCTATGTATGCCGCATAACATGTTAGAGAGACTAGGGTTGGCAACGGTAGTGTGATTGTCGACGCCATTGGGGTAGATTTCTGGTACGTCAGGAATAAATAAATAGTCGACGTTTTCTGCATCCAACTTATCTTGATCTTCGGTTAATGTTCGTGGATAGCTACTGAGATCTTCTGACGCGCCAAATTGCATAGGGTTAACAAAAATACTGACAACGACAATATCGGCGACTTCACGCGCGCGTCTAACGAGTTGTAAGTGGCCTTCGTGCAGATTGCCCATGGTGGGTACTAAGACAACTTGCCCGCCGTGATTTTTGTCTGCGTTGAGTGCAGCGCGTAAATATTTAATTTGGTTTAAGGTTTGCATTTTTTAGTCTTCAAATAATGGAATGCTAGCGCGGTATATTCGCTAGGCATGAGTATCGAATTCAGCCGATGTCTTTGTATGGCTGTATGGCTGTATGGCTTTATTGGTATTCGTGTTCTTTGGTCGGATAGCTACCGTTTTCAACCGCTTGTTTGTAAGCAGAAAATGCATCAACAATGGATGGTGCTTTAGCGGTGGCCGTGTCAGCTAGAAAGTTTTTGACAAACTTAGCAGGGTTTGAAGATAGCCCGAGCATGTCATAACACACCAATACTTGCGCATCGGTATCACTACCTGCGCCAATGCCAATGGTTGAAAAGCTTGTGCTATTTGTGATGGTTGTCGCTAGCGATTTAGGGATGCATTCTAAAACAATAAAATCAGCTCCTGCTTTATCGAGTGCTTTAGCATCGTTTAATAATTGCTGTTGTTGCTCGTCGCTTCGGCCTTGAACTTTATAGCCGCCCAAGGTGTTCACTGATTGCGGAGTTAAACCGATATGTGCGCAAACAGGAATGCCACATTCAACTAATTTCGTTGTTGTTTCAGCAAGCCATGCGCCGCCTTCGAGTTTTACCATGTTTGCACCGGCACGCATTAATTTAGCCGCATTAAATAATGCATCATCAATGTTGGCATAACTCATAAACGGCATATCGGTAATAATTAATGCCTGTGAATCACTGCATGCATTGCCGCGTGCAACGGCTTCGGTGTGATAAACCATTTGCTCTATTGTGACAGGTACGGTGCTGTCTTTTCCTTGCACGACCATACCTAGCGAGTCACCTACTAGAATAACTTCTATTTCTGCTTGATTAATAGCAGTGGTAAAGCTGGCATCGTAAGCGGCAACAACGCTAAATTTCAAATTTTCATTTTTACGTTGTCTTAATGTTTTTGTGCTGTGTTTCAAGGCTACGTTCTCGCGTTAACAGGCAGGTAAGGTGAGTCGGCGATTAAGAAAATATAGTCGGGTTGAAATAATGGCGACCGCCGCGGACATTGAGCATATAGTCGATTAACGTTAAGTAGTGATCATCATTATTAATAAAATCGATATCGGCGCAGTTAACAATTAATAGCGGTGCATCATCGTAGTAAAGAAAAAACTCACTATAGGCTTCATTGAGCAGTTCGAGATAATCTCTATCTATATTACGCTCTTCTGAAATGCCGCGCTTTAATATTCTATCCATTAATGCCTCAACGGGCGCTTGAAGATAAATAACTAAATCAGGTTTTGGCGCGTCGATGGTGATTTGCGAATAAACTTGTTCATACAAAGCGAATTCATTGTCTTCTAAGTTAGCCCGCGCAAATAGACGATCTTTTTCAATTAAAAAATCAGAGATGCGTACAGGTGAAAAAAGATCTTGCTGCCGCATATCTTGAATTTGTTGGGCGCGCTGAAAGAGAAAGAATAATTGAGTGGCTAATGCATTTTGGCGGCGATTTTTATAAAAACCGGCTAAGAAGGGGTTTTCTTCTGGCCGCTCTAACAATGTTTCATAGTTAAAGCTTTCAGCCAGTCGTTTGGCTAATGTTGTTTTACCAACGCCTATTGGTCCTTCGATGGTAATAAATCGAGGAATTTCTCTGTCTTTAATTAATTCAGTCACAGCCAATGTGTCTGCATCAAGCAGTTCATTGCCGGAATTATCATCAAGAAAGTTGAACTCAGTCATCGTATAAGCCAGAGACTCTTTTAGTCAGTGTTATTCAAACGCGTATTATTGGTTAATGTTTCTGTATCGATAATACGTTACTCAAAATGGATTGTTTAATTTTTCATTAATACACTATTTAAATTAATACATTATTTAAATTTATAAACTATTTAAATGAATATTTTTTAGCGTGTCATTCTGCGACTTTCAATAATTCGCCAATTGAACATTCTTTTAAAAGCTGGGACATGCTGCGGCCATCGGGCAAGGCCAGCTCGGGTGCAATTTCAGCAAGCGGATAAAGCACAAAATGGCGTCGACTTAATTCTGGATGCGGCACACTTAATGTCGATGTCGATATTATCTGATTACCGTAGAGCAGTATATCCAAATCGAGCGGTCTTGGCTCCCAGCGTTCTTTGCGCACTCTGCCATGGGCCGCTTCTATCGTTTGTAGCTGTTCGAGTAGCTCGGCTGCTGAATAGTCAGTATTGATTTCGGCGACAGCGTTAATATAGCTATCTTGCTGGCCTGGCCCTACTGCATCACTGCTGTACATGGACGATTGTGAAACCAATGTGCAGTTGGGAAGTTTTGCTAGCGTTTGTAGCGCGCGACTAACCTGCTGCATAGGGTCCTTCATATTGCTACCGATGCCAATATAAACCGTCGTTAGCATTATTTAGAAGCCTCTTGGTTCTGAGTAGGTGCTCTTCTGCGTCGTCGAGGGCGTTTTTTATCGGCTTGGCGAATTTCTTCGCGATTAACGGGATGCTCTATTTGAAGGGTAGTCCAAAATTCGCCACGATTATTGACTGATTCGCCGGTTTGCTCACGCAGTAATAGGAAGTCATAAGCGGCTCTAAAGCGAGGGTGCTGCAATACAGTGATGGCACGTTTACCATGAGCCGTTTCTAAACGTTGCTGTAAGGTCCAGATTTCTCGCATGGGAATGCTAAAGCGTTTTGGAATAGCAATAGAACTTAATAGTGCATCAACGGCATAGTGCCCTGCCAGTTGAAGGGCTCTTAAACGTGGTGTGCCGTCAGCAATGGCGTTATCAGCTTCTTCTCGAACCACTGGCCATAACAAGGCTGCGTAAAGGAAGGCTGGTGTGACGGGCTTCCCTTGCTGTACACGAAGGTCAGTATTGGCCAGTGCATTACAGATAAGTTGATAGTCAAAGTTATCGGTTTTTTTGTCGGCTCTAATAAACGGAGCAGTTGCAGGAAATAGCGTATCAAAAAGTTGATACTCCACCAGCAGCTTAAACGTTTTCTGACCTTTACCCGATAATAATAATTTGATCATTTCATCAAAAAGACGAGCGGGTGCAACCTGCGCTAAAAGGTGCCCTGATGATCGAATAGGTGCTGCTGTTTCTGTTTCAAGTTCAAAATCAAATTTCGCTTTAAAGCGAATGGCTCTGAGCATTCTTACTGGATCTTCAGCGTAGCGTTGGCTAGCTTCACCAATAATACGGATTTGACGATTTTTCAGGTCTTCTATGCCACCGGTATAATCGAGTACGCTAAATCCATCGATACTGTAGTACAAAGCGTTAATAGTGAAATCACGGCGCATAGCATCATCATGTAAGTTGCCATACACATTATCTCTTACCAGCATACCTTGATCGTTAGTTTGAGATTTATTGTTTTTACGCTGAGTATCTTCAACTTGTTCATGGCTGCCACGGAAGGTTGTGACCTCAATAATTTCTCTGCCAAAGCGCACATGAGCAATGCGGAATCGACGACCGACAATGCGGGCGCGGCGAAACGTTTGCTGCACTTGTTCAGGCGTAGCGTTGGTGGCGATATCGAAATCTTTTGGTGATCGTTCTAACAAAAGGTCGCGAACCCCTCCACCTACTAGGTAGGCTTCGTAGCCGGCCCGGCGCAAGTCGTAAATAACGGTGAGAGCGTTTTTACTAATTTGCTTGCGTGATATGCAGTGATCATCGCGTGAAATAATTTCAGGTGCTTCTTGCGAGCTATTTGCATAGCTTATTGATGGCGATTTATCGCTGCTCGCAGATTTGCTCGAAGAGGTTAAAGATTTGTACAACCGTTTTAGCATTCATATACCGAAATGTGTGTGGTCAGTGGTGTCATTTGTTGACAGCGGGTGCTCTTGCAATGGTTAGCACTAACACGCAAATACAGACCTAAAGTGGCTAGTTTAACACACAGATGGGTAAGGCTGAACGAGGAGAGAATTACGATGGGGAGAAAACTCCCCATCCAGGTCATGTTGTCTTTTTATATTCTTATATTTTGCTTTTATTTATTGTTATTGTTTTTTGCTTTTCATTATTGTTATTAGCGATGTAACTATTGCATGCTGTGTGCCATGTTTTTGCAATCCAATAAAAACAATGACTTAGGATAAGAAGTGTCTAACATTTATACTTTGCCGCGTGCTTTACGTTACATATTTACACTTTTTTGTGTTACCTAAAGGTTACGTTTTAGTAAATTTTGCAGTGGTTGGTAACAAAATATCTTTGAGTGTGAAATATCTGGGCAGTTAATTTTATCTGGTAACAATTATTGCTTGTGTTGGGTAACAATTGGGCTGAAGAGGCTATTATGCTGCCATATCGATAAAATGAGCTAATGATTTAGGACGAAGTTTGATACGAGATGGACGGAGAGAATAATTACCTCAAATATCGACCTTCATAAGAGGGTGAGGAATAAAGAGTCTAAATGGTTGGCTCTATAGTGAGTTATCAGAGGATTTACTGCCGCTTTTGGCACGCGGTATCGCTAAACGTTGACGTCTTTCCCATAGGCATTTACGACTAATGCCGAGTTTTTTCGCCAGTTCAGTTTCATTCATATGTTCTTGATTTTCAAGAACAAATCGTTGGAAGTAGTCTTCTAGTGACAGCTCTTCAGAAGCGTCGGGCGCTGAGTCGAGATTGCTAGTGACGCCACCTGATGAAGGGCTAGCTGAATTTGTCGGCTGTTGTAAATCTAGGTAGTTACCAGTAAAGGGTGTCAGTATGTCGGCATTGAAACGATGGTTGTCATTGATGTCGCTATCAATTTCCAATGTTTCGGCATTAATTTCTAAGCCATCACACATAATCGCCGCACGTTCGATAACGTTTTCGAGTTCTCTCACGTTACCAGGCCATGGGTAATTGTTAATCATTTGAATGGCTTCTGGCGATAAATGCAAACCGGCTTTTTCATGACGAGCTGCCGCTTTATCGAGCAAAAACTCGGCTATTTCAAGTAAATCATTTCCGCGCTGCTTGAGGGATGGCAAATCTATACGGACGACGTTAATTCGGTAGTATAAATCGGGGCGAAAGCCGCCAGAGGTCGTTAATTTTTTGAGGTCGCGGTGAGTCGCTGCAACGAGTCTGACATTCACGCGATGAGCGTCATTGGAGCCTATACGACGAATTTCACTTTCTTGAATAAAACGCAATAAGCGCGCTTGTGCTTCGGTAGGTAATTCGCCAATTTCATCGAGAAACAGTGTGCCGCCTTCGGCTGCTTCGATTAAGCCTGCGCGCTTGCTGGCGGCACCAGTAAAAGCGCCTTTTTCATGCCCAAAGAGTTCAGATTCTATGAGCGTATCAGGAATGGCTGCGCAGTTAACGGCAATAAATGGGTTTTCAGCTCTATCACTTGCATCATGAATGGCGCGTGCAATTAGTTCTTTACCAGTACCCGTTTCGCCGCGAATAAGGATAGTAGAGCGAGTGGGTGCCGCTTTGCGAACGCGGGAATAAACGGTTTGCATGGCAGCACTTGAGCCAATCATACCGGCTAAGGGTTCATCTGATGATGCGTTTTCGTCTGCAGTTGATGACGATGTTACTGCGAGGCTTTTACGCGCAGCTGATTTTTTAAATACGCGTTCTATTGCAAGATTAAATTCACTATCGATAAAAGGAGAAACAATAAAGTCGGCTATGCCGGCTCGCATGGCTTCAATAATCGATGCGCTGTCTTTGGTCTTGGACAGAATGATGACAGGGCAGCTATGTTGTTGGCTGACGAGCTCGACACCGAGACCGTCCTCTAATACTAAATCGCTAATCAGCAGATGAAAGCCGTTAAAACCAAGGCGCTTTGCTTGAGCAATATTGGCAACGTAAGTGGGGGTGCAATTGAGTTGCTCAAATGTAGATGCTAAGGACGATTCAATAGCTGCACCGCCTTCAATAATGAGGACGTTTCTCATAATGCGACACTTAAGTGTTGATTGGATAACGATGTATTAGGCATAGAATGATTTGCTGTCTCTAATCTGGGGTGCACTGTAACCGTTTGTAACGTAAATTGCGAATATTTGTCACCGCTAAATTGGCGAATAATTGCTCTGATGAGGTGTTTTTAGATCGACATTAATTGCCTAAAAAAGCATCAAACCGCTTGATATTAAAGCCTTTTATGACTTTTGCTTGCGATGGGCTAGCTGGCGATTAATGCGGTTTTTGGAATCCGATTAATTTGCCAGTGATCAATAGCCCATATCAGTAATTGTTCTACGCTAAGTCTTTGAGCTTGCTCAGGTAATTGCTGTCCTAGCTGGGTCAAAGCGATATAAATGTTATTCGCTGCATGGCTATTATTAATGGCTAGAGCGCCCGTTTGTTTACTTAATTTTTGGCCGTTATTAGCATGGGTTATAAGGGGCAGGTGTGCATAGTTCATTGCAGGTAAATTGAGGGCTTGTTGTAAAGCAATTTGCCAAGGTGTGGAGCTTAATAAGTCGGCACCACGAACAACACTGGTAACACTTTGTTCTGCGTCATCAATTACAACGGCGAGCTGGTAGGCGAATAGAGAATCTCGGCGGCGTAAAATAAAGTCTCCCAGTTGCGCTAACTCGAACGACTGTTTGCCAAGGATGCGGTCAGTGAAATCGATGGTATCTTCACCGCATTCAAATCTAAGCGTGTGACTGGCCGGTTGATGACGAGTGGCTGCAATGTAGCGACTCGTTTTTTTTGTTCGGCAAGTCCCAGGATAAGGCCCCGGCGTTTGTTTCAATGCTGTTCGGCTGCACTGGCAAAAAAATACCTTTTGTTGCTGATGTAATTGCTCTAAAGCCGCTTCATAGCGATCATCATTGTTGGTTTGAAGTTCAATGGTGCCGTCCCAATGGAGGCCGTGGTGCTCCAGACTTTTTAAGATACGATCGCGAGAACCTTTGACGGTACGATGTCGATCAACATCTTCAATACGCAGTAACCATTGCCCCTTATGTGCTTTAGCATCAACATAGCTGGCGACTGCGGCTAAAAGTGAACCGCTGTGGAGTGGACCGGAGGGAGATGGAGCAAATCGACCTATGTGATCTGTCACGATAGGTCGCAGTTATTGGGCATGGTTAATGGTCTAGCTGCCGAGCTGTTGCTTTTCTTTGATTTCATCAAGTGTTTTACAGTCGATACACAAGGTGGCAGTCGGTCGAGCTTCTAAGCGTTTAATGCCGATTTCAATACCGCAGGCATTACAAAATCCGTAGTCATCAGCATCGATGAGGTCCATTGTAATGTCGATTTTTCTAATCAGTTTACGTTCGCGATCACGAGCGCGTAACTCAAGGCTGAATTCTTCTTCTTGTGTAGCGCGATCAGCAGGATCTGGAAAGTTAGCCGCTTCGTCCTTCATATGAGTGACGGTACGATCAACTTCTTCCATAAGCTGCGCTTTCCAGTTTTGCAAAATAGATCTGAAATGATCTTTTTGCGTTTCGCCCATATAGTCTTCGCCTTTTTTAGGCTTATAAGACGTAAAATTCTGGAAGCTTTCACTGGTATTACTTTTTTTCTTGCGAGGCATCTTGAAAGTCTCTTAATCAATTTGCTGGATCTATAAAGTGTTGATTCTTTGCTCTTTGTTTTTAAGGCTTTGCACTTTTTCGCTGCTTAAAAAGTAAGCGATTATTGGCATTCTTTAGTAAAGAGCGGCCTTTTATTCAAATGTTTTTGCTGCACAAGGCGATATAGGTCAATGCCTTGTTAATAAGCGCAGCGAATCTATCAGAAAACCTGTTTGCAATCCATAGTTAAATCACTCTCTTGAGCGCTAAGCGGTAACAGCCTTTATTGGACAGCAAGTCTAAGTTTTTATTCGCATAGGCTATAGCGCTTTAATTTTGTGTGTTAATTCGCCACAGCATTGCTTTTAAGGTAGACCTCGTCGGTCTGAATGACGGTATCAATTTGCCTGAGTTGTTGGCCGGCACAGGGGCCTGAGATACAGTTACCGTCTTCTATTAGAAATAACGCGCCATGCGTGGAGCATTGAATTAATGCGCCTTCGGAGTCGAGAAATTGATTTTCAAGCCACTCAAGCTCAATGCCAAGGTGAGGGCAGCGATTTTCATAAACATAGATAACGGCGTCTTTTTTGACGGCGAATAGCTTTTTGTCACCGATCTCAAAGCCCTTTGAGGCGCCTTCATCAATATCATTTACATGGCATAAACGTGTCATTACTTTGCGAATCTCTTTATTAGTGGTGGTGTTGATGGCGTTAGTGGTCAAGTTCGATTGACGAATAGTCGTTCTAAAGCTCAGTTGATTTGAATCAAAACGAATTATACCTTTTCACTCAGCCTAACGGATGCTTAAAAGAAACGCTATTCATTACGCCTGTGGCTTTTCTTTTTACTAGGGCTTGGCTTATGATCAACTTAGCAGCTGATCTTGTGTGCTCACTATTGTAATGAATGGAGTTTTTTTTGATATCTTTAGCGCAACTTGTTGGAAAAGAAGAGCAGCTTGTCTCAAAAGGAGACAAGCTGTCAGCTCAACAGGACTGTGCGCTAGTGTCTGTACCTCCGCATTTTTTGCATCGAGATATTGTCGATGATTGGAGCGCTCTGCAACAAGCGTCTATTAATGAAGGGTTTGATCTGGCAGTCGTTAGCGCCTATCGTAGCTTTGAGCGGCAGTTACTTATTTGGAATGAAAAGGCGAGCGGTAAGCGAGCGGTATTTGATGCCAACGGGCAAATTTTGGATGTTAGAAAATTAGATGATAAATCATTAGTTTTCGCCATACTGCGTTGGTCAGCTCTGCCGGGTGGCTCTCGCCATCACTGGGGAACCGATATTGATGTGTATGATCGTGCGGCAGTAGCATCCGATTATGCTGTGCAACTGGTCGATGATGAGGTTAATCAAGGCGGCGTATTTGAACCTCTGCATAACTGGTTAGATTCGCGTATTGAGTCGGCAAGTGCGCAAGGTTTTTATCGGCCTTATCAGGGTGGCGTTTCTCAGGGTATTGCTGCCGAGCGATGGCATTTGAGTCATCGACCTACTGCCGAACATTTTCGTCGGTTGCTGACAGCTGAAACGCTCTATCGTTTATTGGAGCAAGAAACCGATATGCGTTTGCGTGATACAGTGTTGGCCCATTTTGATGAAATTTTTACCCGATACATTGCTTGTTAGCGTTGGCTTTCATTGAAAATAGATTAAAAGCGTTAGCCAAAAGCATGATTAAATGAAGTGAAAGGTAGTGAGTCAGTGAAAAATTTGCAGTCCATATGGCCAAAAATGCATAGCCAAGCGATAAGTTTGGCCAGTAATGAATTAATGCTGACGAGTTATTATCATAACCATGTCGTTAATCATGAGAGCTTTGAGTCTGCGTTAGCGTTCCACGTTGCTGCAGAGTTAGGTAGTGAAACTGTATCAGAGCAAATGTTAAATGCGCTTTTTGTTGAGGTGTTACAAGCCGAACCCAGTTTGGCTGATACCGCATTAGCTGATATCGATGCCTATTTTGAACGCGACCCTGCCTGTGATAATTATTGCCGTCCATTCTTATTTTTTAAAGGCTATTTAGCCATTCAAGCGCAGCGTTTTGCGCATCATTTGTGGGCCAGTCAGCGTCAATCGATGGCGCGCTATATTCAGCACAGTGTTAGTGTTTTATGTGATGTCGATATTCACCCGGCGGCTCAATTGGGTCGAGGCCTTATGGTTGACCATGCCACTGGATTGGTCATTGGCGAAACTGCCGTCGTAGGGAATAACGTATCCTTACTTCATGGCGTGACGTTGGGTGGAACGGGTAACGGCGTGGGTAAGCGGCATCCTAAAATTGGCGAGGGTGTATTAATTAGCTCTGGCGCCAAAATACTGGGCGATATTACGGTGGGTGATGGCGCTAAAGTAGGGGCGGGCAGTGTGGTGCTTGAGTCCGTGCCACCTCATGTAACCGTTGCTGGCGTGCCTGCAAAAGTGGTGGGGCGCCCTGTAGAAGAAAGTCCCTCGTTATCGATGGATCAACACATTGATGGCTAACGATATTTCATTGTCTTAACTGTCGCATTTTTTTACGCTTTTCCCCTCTTAGCAATAAACTTTATCTTCATCTACAAACCTCATAACGCTCTCTAATTTTCGCTATCTACTTAAATTACTACTGCCGCACCACGGCAGTATGGTTTTTTATGCGATTAATTTTTTCGATAGTTGAACGATTAGTCAGCAGTAATTGTCCTATGAAAGTGATTTGACGAGCAATTGATGATTTATATGCTCATTATTTTTCGCATTTTTAATGGGCGAATAAGCGATCGGGATAAAAAATAAATAAATAAGGACACAAGGGATGTTGGCAAGGCTGGCGATG
>JABIQF010000031.1 GCA_018668095.1 Cellvibrionales bacterium | reverse complement strand
TTAGCCTGACCCATGGCGGTCATAATATGGTTTAAACGCTGAATGCCGTCTCGCGCTCTATTTAGGTAGACATCGTTTTTGTTAGTCGTTGCAACTTCATTTTTGCTATCGATATTATCAAGCGATGTGCTCACAATGGCTAAGGGCGTTCGCATCTCATGAGAAAGCTTCTGTGCTAGCGTCTTTAAATAATCATTATGATTTTTAATCTGACCCAGTAAACCGCCAACATTACGCGATAGCTGGCCAATTTCATCACTGCTCTTATCCGTGTCGAAGTCACCGGTGATATCACCCTTTTCGTCCACATGGCGCTGTGCATTATCATTCAATAAAGCCAAACGGTTTGACCATCGATTCATAGCTATAAAAGTGATAGACACGACCAGTATTGATATACCTATTAACGCCGTAAGGAAGGTCAAGAAATTAGACGCGGTAAGCATGACGTAGCGATCGCGCCCCTGCTCAGCAATTAATACATAGCCTGCATAAGGCTCAATGCTTAGCTCCATCGCTGCATGGAACATCAAGTCATTTTGATACTCTTTAACCCAGAAAATTGATTCATCTTTACCCTGAAATATCTCAGTTAGCTTTTCATCGTTAAGCACATCACTGCAATCAAATGCATCAGGTCGATAATGCTGGTCTGCATCATTTGCTAATATAGCGCGATAAATTCGCTCTATAAACCAAGGTATTTCTTTAATTGGTCTATCGACGTTAAGCGTGCCCGCTGTTGCCATAACATTACAATCTTGATCAACAACATGTAAGCGCATCCCCTCTCTTTCTTCAACAGTACGATCTAAAATCTTCTCTAATGAAAAATCGATTAATTGATAGCGAGGCGCAAGCTCAGTATTAATGATGGGGTAAATACCTAACAATCGTTCTCTAACATTGAGGTTAGCTACAACGCCGCTAGGGCCATCTCGTTTTAACTTTTTAAGTAGGTTGTATTTATCCGATGCATTGGCCACAAAGAATCCAAGCCTGCCGCGGGTATTCTTTTTATCGACTTTGATCTCAACACGATAGCCCTCTTCTGTTAAGCGCCAATAAGCATCAATGAACTCGCTATTAATGAGATTATCAACACTATTGAGATAATAAGGAATGACTTTTCCTGACTTCCCTAACCGCAAATAATAGGTCCGATTATCGCCTAGTCGTATACCGAGATGATCACCATTCGCGAGTAAAGATCGATTGTCTTGTGGTTGGAATTTTTTATCTTTAACGGAAAATAATAAATACAGTGACTCATCAAACACGGCCGATTGCCAAGTCACTTGAATTTCATTTTTAGAATCAGCATCTGTCTTTTTGGGAATATCTACCCAACTATCATCAGCATAACCATCAAGCTGAATAGGTGCATTTAAGGGTGAGAAAAATAATGAATCGTCGCTTTTATTGCCTTTAAACCCTGCGTTTGGCCGCAAAAAGTTGATCCATTGCTCGCTGTCAACAAGTCGATCTTTTAGGTAGGAGGCCTCGCTTTCACGAAACTGTTTTTCGTTTTCTTTTAAGAACTGTATGCCCGCTAATGGATACAGTAGGATCACCAATACTAAGAAAAAAACGCGCTTTCTTATCGACATCGCTAATTACGCTTCTGCTAACCAACGGTAACCCGTTGCGGCTACCGTGTTTATTTGATCAAATTCCGAATCAATTTCCTTAAACTTTAAACGAATCCTTCTGATATGCGTGGTGATAGTATTATCCTCACACACAAGATTTGCTGCATCACGCAATGCATCTTTTGTTTTCACATGGCCAATACGCTCAGTCAGTGATTTAACAATCCAGAACTCAGTTACCGACAAATTAATTAACTGACCTTGCCATTTAGCCTGCATACAATCAGCATTCACTGTTAGCTGGCCATGCGCCACTTCGCCCTGGGCTTCATTGGCCGCCTTAAAAGCCTCAACCCGACGAAACAATGCTTGTATCCGAATAATGACCATATGGATAGGCGTTGATTTTGTTTGGTAATCATCAGCCCCAAACCTTACACCGCTAATTTGATCGTACTCACTATCTCTTGCGGTTAAAAACACAATAGGCAAAGTCTCTGATCGAGCGCGCAGCTGGTTACAGATATCAAACCCAGCATCTTCGTCGTCACCTAGGCCAATATCCACTAACACTAAATCAGGTAGCTCACCCGATAAAGCGGCCATTGCAGAGGCTTTATCATTATAGATTGAGACTTTAAAACCCTTACTAGTGAGTGCATCACGGTAATTCTCAGCGATGTGCTTTTCATCTTCGATCATGATGATATGTTTTGGCATAAAATCGATATCCTATCGTTTATTTTTTATTCAAGCAGTGTTTATATCGTTAGTTTACCCGTTTACGTCCTTTTTTCTAATCTATTTCTCCTCTTGTCATAACTTGTCATAACAGCTCA
>JABIQF010000032.1 GCA_018668095.1 Cellvibrionales bacterium | reverse complement strand
CGCCACCGTAAAGGTTAACCTTCTGATCAACGTCGTCCATTAAACCTAGACCGTTTAATACTGGAATCGACTGCGCAGCAAAGGCTTCATTCAGTTCAACAGTTTGGATATCGGCAATCGACAACCCTGCTCTTTCCATTGCATTCTGTGATGATGGCACAGGACCATAACCCATAATCGATGGATCAACACCCGACAAACCCATTGAAACGACTTTTGCTTTTGGTGCCAAGCCCAGCGCTCTTGCTTTACCCGCGCTCATAATAATCATCGCTGCTGCACCATCAGTAATCTGCGATGAAGTACCCGCAGTTACTGTGCCGCCTTTAGGCATAAATGCTGGTCGCAATTGACCTAAGGTTTCAACCGTAGTTTCTGGACGAATGGTTTCATCTTTAGACGCTAAAAATAAAGCACCATTTGCATCATGGGCTTCGCGCGCAATAATCTCTTTATCAAAAAGACCGCTTGTTGATGCTTCATGAGCACGCTGATGGGAACGTACCGCGAACTCATCTTGCTGCTGGCGTGAAATACCATGCATCATCGCAAGTGCTTCGGCGGTTAAACCCATCATGCCTGAGCCTTTCGCAATATGCTTACTTAAACGAGGATTAGGATTTAAGCCTTTAGTCATAGGGACATGGCCCATGTGCTCAGAACCACCAATCACGAATATATCACCATAACCGGCAAGCACTGACTGCGCGGCAATATGCAAAGCTGACATCGATGAAGCACATAAACGGTTAACGGTTTGTGCCGGAACGGTATGCGGAATTTGCGTGAGCAAAGACATCATACGAGCCAAATTAAATGACTGCTCTTCAGTTTGGTTAACACAACCCCAAATCACATCATGAATATCTGCAGGGTCAATGCCCTCGTTACGCGCTAACAATCCTGACACTAAATCAGCGGCAAGATCATCAGATCGGACATTGCGGTACATACCATTTCTAGAGCGGCCCATCGGTGTACGAGCACAATCAATAATCACTGGTGTGTTATCTGCTAATTTCATTTTTCTTCTCCAATCATTACCTCTCACCATTCATGGCCGGGTAATTTAATTTATTTCATTAAGTTGGGCTTATTTATTTAAACCGATTAATAAAAGGTTCGGCCCTCTTTAGCCATAGCCAACAAGCTATCAAGCAATGCGTATTCGGGACCAAGATCACTGTACTGCTGCGCTTTATCACAAAAAGCTTGGATGCCCACAGTATCAAGATATCGGAAAATACCGCCTCTAAATGGCGGGAAGCCAACACCCATAATAACCGCCATATCTGCCTCAGCAGGTGAAGCGACAATCCCTTCATCGAGGCATCGCACCATCTCTAAAGCCATTGGAATCATTAGACGATCGATAATTGTTTCATCGTCCATCTCAGCACTAGCATCAACATGCCCTTCAAGTAATGCAGCCACACTATCGTCTGCTACTTTCTGAATACGACCTTTTTTATCCGGCGCATACTTGTAAAAACCTGATGCATTTTTTTGCCCTAAACGCCCCGCCTCAAACAAGACTTCTGCAGCACTTTTAAAGCTAGGCTGCATACGATCTGGGAAAGCCGCTGCCATTACTTTTGACGCATGCTCACAAGTATCTAAGCCCACAACATCTTGTAAATAAGCAGGACCCATTGGCCAGCCCCAGCGCTCCATAACTTTATCCATATGGGTAAAAGAAACGCCCTCTTTAATTAAACCGTTTGCACTGCCTAAATAAGGAAATAAAACACGGTTAACTAAGAACCCTGCACAATCATTAACAAGCACAGGGGTTTTACCAAGAGAAACGGCGTAGCTCATTACCTTAGCAACGGCAGCATCACTACTCTTTTTACCGCGAATAACTTCAACTAAAGGCATTTTATGCACTGGGTTGAAAAAGTGCATGCCACAGAAATTTTCTGGCCGCTCTAACGCTTCAGCTAATTCACTAATCTGAATCGTTGATGTGTTAGAACATAATATGGCATCGGGAGACATTAACGCCTCACACTCAGCAAGCACCATTTTTTTAACTTTAGGGTTTTCTACAACCGCTTCTACAACCACTTCTGCATTTTCAATGCCTGCATAATTTAATGTCGGTTGAATTTTGTTAAGCGACGCGGCCATTTTTGTAGCAGACATTTTTCCGCGACCAACTAACTTACCGAACAAAGTGCCGGCCTCTTCCATGCCAGCATCTAAGCCTTGCTGAGCAATGTCTTTCATTAATATTGGTACGCCTTTCGAAGCCGATTGATAAGCAATACCTCCGCCCATAATCCCTGCCCCTAACACAGCAGCTTGCTTAACTTTTCCTGCACTAGCTGCCAGTTTTTTTGCTTTTTTCGATACAGCTTGTTCATTTAAAAACAAACCAACAAGACTAGACGCGACATCGGTAAAGGCTAAATCAGCAAAATGTTCAATTTCAACTTTACTGGCATCTTCACGCGTCATGATGACATTTTTTTCAATCGATTTTAACGCTGACATTGGCGCAGGGTAATTGCGACCTGCTTGCGCGGCAATAAAACCACCCGCACTAACAAACGCCATTAAGCGTTCCATATCATTGAGTAAGATAGGTGTTTTCTTTTCTTCACGACGTTTATTAAAGTCAAGATCACCCGCTATAGCCGAAGCCAACATGGCCAGTGCAACCGGTCGTACTTGCTCTAACGGCACAACAGTATCAACAGCACCTAATGCAAGCGCCTCGACTGCTTTAGCTTGCTTGCCACTGCAAATCCATTCAACGGCGTTATCGCAACCCATTAAGCGTGGCGCACGAACTGTGCCGCCATAACCTGGGATAATACCCAACTTCACTTCTGGGAAGCCAACGGCGGCAACATCGGCGCAGACACGATATTCAGCCGTTAACGCCAACTCAAAGCCACCGCCTAACGCAAAACCGCCAATAGCAGCGACTTTAGGAAAAGGTAAATCTTCGAGGCGATTGAATATGCCATGAACCTCTAACATTGCATCTGCAAGCGCTTCTTTTGTACCAGAAAAGAGCTCTGTAAACTCAGTAATATCAGCACCGACTATAAAGGTGCTTTTGCCACTCGTGATTAATAATCCAGTAACAGACGCATCGCCTTCTAACAAATCAACGACATTTTTAATTTCAAGCACTGTTGCGATATTAAGTGTATTGACACTGCCAGGGCCGTCGAAGCAAAGCTCGACAATACCGTTATCTAATTTCTTAAGGGAAAGATTTTTACCTTCGAACATTATTACTATCTCCAAACTGACTCATCGTTAGCTTTAGTTTTTCTATAAATATTGACAATCAATCGTTATGAACCACATTTCATACTAGCCTATTAGCCGGTTAGACAAGCTGGATCAAAACGATATTGCTCTTCTAACCAAGCCACTACCTCTTCTGCATAGACAGAAGAATAATGACTGTATTTCTTTATCAACAATGCCTTATCGTTAATTGAAATTTCATCCAAACCTTGGGTTTGAAACCGCTCTATATCCGCGAGTAAATCAGCGGCTAAAGACTCACCCATTTGCTGCTTGGCCACTTGTCGCCAATAGCTATCAACATTCACATATGCGCCTGCATGGCTAGCATGGTCTTCAGACATTTGCGTATATTGAAAAGCCAACGTCGCTAAGGGTAACTGCGACAAATAGGGCTGATTCATTGGGTTAGCAAAATGACCCGCAGTTAATTCTGTTAAAAACGGTTGACCACCAAAAGCCTTTAAATGCAGATGACGACTTAATTTCGCCCCATCATTCACCGGATAGTTATCCCATAACACCGGAGGCCTTCGTAGCTGCTCTGCAATCAACTGCAGATTATCTTCACTGTAGGTGGCACTGCATACTTGCTCGCCCGTCCAAAAAAAATCAATATCGGAATCGAGCCCGCTACCCAAGGCGCGCCAATAATCGGCAGGCCGTGGGCCAAATAATTTCTCTAATACTGGGTCCGTCGTATAATACGAGGGACAAACAATCACTTTCTTCGTCTTCGCTCTTGCTCGAATTCTCTCACACAAGGCCAGCTGCATTGAGGCCATTTGATCACCGCTCGAAGGCACGTCATCAAATAAAATACACAACAAGTCAGTCGAAATAGATGCGATCTGATCAAGCTTATGATCAAGCTGAGCTAAAGCATTTTGCCTTGCCTTAGCACCACTATCTCCCTGCGAAGCATCACACAAACCAATGGGTGAAATACCTATACCAAAGGTCATACCACGCTGCTGAAAATCACGCGCGCATTGCTGCAAGGCACTTATTTCAGTATCGCTCCAAGGCTCAGACCAATTAGCTCTAAGCTTTGCATCTGACTTAGGGGCATAGATGTAGGCATTCAAACCTACGTTCGCCATAAATTGCGGATAATCTCGACGTGCAGACCACGACCAAGATGTTCCGTAAAAGCCTTCTATAATGCCAAGGTAACGCAAGACGCTTCTCTTTCCAGGATAATAAGACTCAGGATGATAGCACTGTGTACCGCAAGCAGGACATTATGCCAAAGGATTTAGATAAAAATAGTTATAACTCTTTAATGTCCAGTTAATGTCTAGCCTGTGAACACCGACACACAAATGGGCTGATTGTTTATTGAACAATATAGCCGCGTAGTCTTTAATTAAAACTATGAGTGACTGTCCCCCGCAGAAGCTCAGAGGCGGAAGCCTCACATGTTAGACTCCTATCTTCACCCCATAACCCTAACCTTTGGTTGGGGTTTTTTTTACTTATTATTTTTGAAGACGATGAAGAGTCAAGTTTGAACGTTATGACTGAAAAAATAAGCGTTGAAAATTGTCCGTTGTCGCCTCAGCAAGCTGCTCTAACGATATACCTCGAAGTTCGGCAATATACTCCGCCACTTCTCGCACATAAGCCGGTTGGTTAGATTTTCCTCTGTGAGGAACAGGGGCTAAATACGGAGAATCGGTCTCAACCATTAATCGATCTAATGGAATTTTTTTTACGACATCGCGTAATTCACTGGCATTTCTAAAGGTCACGATACCTGAAATAGAGATGTAAAAGCCTTCTTCAATCGCTTGTTTAGCCATTGGCCAAGTATCGGTAAAACAATGCAGCACACCCGCAGCAGAACCTGCATATTGAGCAATGGCTGCTAAAGTATCATCGCGTGCTTCGCGTGAGTGAATAATCACGGGCTTATCGACTTCTGCCGCCACTTTAAGATGAGTAATAAAATGCTCTCGTTGCGACTCAGCACTCTCTTTGGCATAAAAATAATCTAAGCCGGTTTCGCCCACTGCAACAATACGATCATCTAAGGCCCATTGCTTTAATGCCGCAGCATCCAAGCCTTGGCTCATATCTTCTAAGGGATGAAAACCTGCAGAGGCATAAACATCATCGTGCCGATCAACAATATCCATCATGGCAGGTAGAGTATCGAGTGAAATACCCACACAGAGAAAGCGACTAACACCTTGGCTGCGTGCTTGTTGCAAGGCAGCATCGACACTACCGCCACACTGCGATATATCCAGCCGATCTAAATGACAATGTGAGTCTACAATCATGAATAGTTAAACTGTATAAAAGGAAAAAGAAAAGACGAAGAATAAAAAAATTAAATTATTATTACATTGTGTGCGTGGGTCTATCAGAACCGACAATACCCGCAAGATAGTTTTCTATTTTTTTTGTTGCGGTATCATCTTGCGAACTAAACTGTACACCAATACCTGCCGCTCGATTACCCTGCGCATGCTTCGGTGTAATCCAAATAACGCGACCGGCTACTGGGATCTTTTCTGGCTCATCCATTAAATTCAGCAACATAAAAACTTCGTCACCAATCGTGTATTGTTTATTGGTGGGAATAAATAAACCGCCATTTTCAACAAACGGCATAAACGCCGCGTACAGCACCGCTTTATCTTTAATGGTTAACGATAAAATACCGCTTTTTGTACCTGTTTTCAGTGCGTCACTCATGACTCTATCCGTATTAAACCTTAATTAAATCTTAGCACTAACGATAAGACTCTTAATTCATTTTACGCCAGTCATTCATTTAAACTGCATTAAAGCTTAGCGCCAACATCTCAATTTAGCTATTAAAATTGCTATAGATAGCTAGGCATTGTAGCAAAAGCGACTCTAGCAACAAGCGTGGATTCGCATTCTGGGCCAGTGCTATTTTCGCCGTAGCTACACGATCATAAATTTGATGCAATTCTGAGGCAGGTAATTGACTGAGAATACTGTTATTAGCGGCCGCATTCGTGTCACCTTGACTGATTTTTACACTGTAACTCGCTAAGCGTAAAAAACCATCTAAAAAATCGGGCAACTGCGATGAATCAATGTTTTTAGCAATATCTTGAGCCGTTTCACGACCACTGAAAAAAGCATCTAACCGCGACATATCAAGCTGCGTATCAACACCACCATTTAATAACTGGTAAACTCGACCAGGAAAACCTCGCCCTTTTTCAATGGCCTGCTGAATAGCTTCTTTTGTAAAATCATCGCCTAACCAGTCGACAATTTTATCTTGCGCCGGAATTGCAAAACTCAATCGCTGACAACGAGAGATAATGGTAGGTAATATTTTACTGGCATGATGGGCAACCAATAAAAAATAAGTGTTAGCAGGCGGCTCTTCTAAAATTTTAAGTAATGCATTAGCGGCATTTTCATTCATCTGCTCTGCAGGGCTAATAACACAGACTTTATTACCCCCTTGCTGGGCGGTTTGCTGCAATCGAGCTTGTACCTGTCTAATGGTATCGACGCGTAAAACTTTACGCGGCTCTTCGGGCTCTACATTTATCCAATCAGGATGCGTGCCGGCAATACATAGCTGACACGATTTACACTGCGAACAAGCAATACCATTAACCGGTGATGCACATAATAAGAACTGAGCAAACTCGCGGGCAAAATGCGTTTTCTCTACATATTGCGGACCGACCAAAATTAGCGCATGCGGCAATCGCTGCTCTTGATAAGCCAAAACCAAATGCGCGGCTTCTGCTTGATGCCAAGGTCTAAAACCTCGGGGACCATCACAGCAAATGGCGTTAAGTTGTTCATTGTTATTCGATGCCATGAACGACTAATCCTGAAATAACTTTACATTATCAAGCACGGCTTGAAGATCGGCCTGTACTTCAGGCAGTGTTTGCGAGGCATCAATTAAGCGATAACGATCGGCATCTGAGGCAGCTCGCTGATGATAGGCATCACGTACACGCTGAAAAAATGCACCTTGCTCAACTTCAAATCGATCAAGCTCACCGCGACCTCTCACTCGCTCGGCACTTAACTCTACTGGCACATCGAGAATAATCGTTAAATCCGGCTTTAAATCACCCTGTACAAAATGCTCTAACAATTCAACTTTGTCGCCACCCAATTGACGACCCTCGCCTTGATATGCATAAGTTGCATCGGTAAAGCGATCACTCAATACCCATTCACCATTAGCCAAAGCCGGCTTAATGACTTGCTCAATATGCTGAGCGCGCGCTGCAAATATAAGTAACAATTCGCACATAGGATGTAAGGGTTCATCATGATGGCATAGTAATACATCACGTATTTTTTCGGCTACTTCAGTACCGCCTGGCTCGCGGGTCACTCGGTATTTAATTTTTTGCTTATCAAAGAACTCACAAATATAAGCCAAGTTAGTAGACTTGCCCGCCCCTTCCATCCCTTCAAGGGTAACAAATTTGGCTGATTCTTTTAGCATTATTGACTGACTTCCACTGACAATATTTAATTAACCGGCATCACTTTTAATGGCTGTCGGTGCCGAACGATAATTCGCTCGACGCTGTTTAATTTGATACTTACGCACGGCGGCTTGATGCTCTTTTAATGTGGCAGAAAAATAATGACTACCATCACCTTTAGCAACAAAATAAAGCGCATCACCATCGAGCGGATGCAATGCCGCATGGATTGCTGCACGACCAGGCATTGCTATAGGCGTTGGCGGTAAACCATGGCGCGTATAGGTGTTGTAAGCAGTATCGCGCTTTAAGTCAGCTCTACGTAAGTTACCCTTATATTTTGCACCCATCCCATAAATAACACTAGGATCGGTTTGTAAACGCATGCGCTTTTGCAAACGCCTGACAAACACCCCTGCAATTTGTGGTCGCTCATAAGCCACGCCTGTCTCTTTTTCAATCAGCGAAGCCATAATCAGCGCCTCATAGGCCGATTGATAAGGCAGACCTTGATCGCGAGCAGACCATTCTTCGGCTAACACTTCAATCATAGCAAGATGCGCCCTCAGCAGTATACTGCTAGCGCGATCTCCTCTACTGTAAAAATAGGTATCAGGTAAAAACCAACCTTCTGGATGAGTGCTCGTGCCCATTAATTCAATTGCCGACGATGCAAGCATATCCGTCATGATTTGCTGAGAAGCATCGAAAGATTGACCGCTTTTTTGAAAAGCACCCAGCTGAAGAGTGTCGTTAGAGGATAATCGCATTAGCATCTGCAAGGCACTTTCACCTTCGACAAGCGTAACCTTATATTGTAATGAAACTCCACTACCCAATATATCGATAATTTGAGCCGGCGAGGAAAAGGCAGGAAAGCGATATTCGCCCACTTTTAATAAAAAATCAGGCTCAAAAAAACGCACCCATAAAGTTGTTAGCAGAGGTCGCTCTAAAATATTTTTTGCGGACAAATCATTGGCAACCGCATTGAAACCTTTACCTGAAGCAACTGTATATAACTGCGGTTCGGTTAAATGCTTAAGCGGAGAATGCCAATAGTTAATCAACAATTTGCTGGCAACAAATATCAAACAACAAATTATGGCAAGTAAGATAGGGAACATTTTTATTAACTTCATATTACCCTCCTCACTCATTAAACGCTTCACGAATTAAATTTACTGACGCTTCATACTACTATTAACTGACTCCTGAAGCGCCATTAGAGTATCGCTCTTTGGCCAGCTATGAAGACTTCCGTCTGCCATTCGACAAGCATTCGCTATCATCAGGCCACGTACCGAATTACTTAGTATAACGCCATCACAATTATAAAATCGTGCTAAGGAAATGGAGGACTCACTAACAGGCAAGTCAGACCGACTCATAATATGTTCGCGCATCACGCCTGCAACCCCGCAATCAATAATCGGCGGAGTAATCAACTGCCCTGCTTCTAAAATAAAAATATTCGCCGACGTTGTCTCAATAATATTTCCAGCCTGATCTAACATCAGACCATCATCAACCCCTTCGCGCTCAACTTCTTTTTTAGCCAACACTTGCTCTAAACGATTGCAATGCTTAATACCTGCAAGTGCAGGCTGACAGCCTAGTCGAGTATCACAGACCATAAGCTGCATAGTCGATGCGTCTCTCGGTAAATAGGACTTAAGTAAAGCGAGACGGTTAATAGACAAATCATTACTGCCATAACCAAAAACAGATGAGCCGCGGCTAATAAGGAATTTAAGGATATGAGTAGATGGGTCTGAAGCACTATTGTGAGACAAATGCGATAGCGCTTTATTGATATCCGCTTGCACAAGCTCGGCTGGACACTCAATACCAAGCCGCTCTAGGCCAACAGATAAACGGTGTAAGTGACGATCTAACAAATGAACTTGGCCGCCAGTGACTAACATGGTTTCAAAAACACCATCACCGAAAGTATTCGAACGATCTAATAAAAAATCAGAAGCTGAGGCAACGCTAGTAGACTCTACTGGTGAAGTAATTAACTCACCATTAAACCAAGCATAAAGCGTTGCCGTCATACTCTATACTCGATTAAATATCACAGTACCGTTAGTACCACCAAAGCCAAAGGAATTAGACATGGCAATATCAATGGTTTTTTCTTGCGCGTTATGAGGGACGTAATTGAGATTACAACCTTCCGCTGGATTATCAAGATTAATAGTCGGTGGTGCCACACCATCTCTTATTGATAATACGCAGAACACGGCCTCTATAGCACCAGCCGCACCTAATAAATGGCCGACCATGGATTTTGTTGAGCTCACTGCCACGTCTTGTGCCGCCGCACCAAAGACTGTCTCAACTGCTATCGACTCGGCTAAATCACCCGCATTTGTCGATGTGCCATGCGCATTAATATAATCAATATCGCCAGCGTTAATACCTGCATCTTTAACCGCATTCTGCATGGCTGCAGCTGCACCGCTGCCATCAGCTGGCGGTGAAGTCATATGATGCGCATCACCACTCATACCAAAGCCTGAGAGCTCAGCATAAATTTTAGCACCACGTGCTTTAGCAAACTCGTACTCTTCTAAAACAAGAACGCCAGCGCCATCACTTAATACAAAGCCATCACGATCTTTATCCCAAGGACGGCTAGCTGCTTCAGGATTATCATTGCGCGTTGAGAGTGCGCGCGCGGCAGCAAAGCCGCCTAAGCCAACAGGCGTCGTTGCCATTTCAGCACCGCCCACTACCATAACGTCTGCATCACCCATTTGAATCATACGACCGGCCACACCTATATTGTGTGTGCCTGTGGTACACGCCGTTACAATGGCAATATTGGGACCTTGAAAACCGTATTTAATAGAGAGATTTCCGCCTATCATATTGACGATAGAACCCGGTACAAAGAAAGGAGAGATTTTACGAGGACCGCGTGTTTCGAGAATTTCACGTGTATTCTCAATCGAACCAATGCCACCAATACCTGAACCTATGGCCGCACCAATGCGCCCACGATTTTCATCAGTGACTTCTAAACCTGAATCCGTAATTGCTTCAATACCTGCAGCCATGCCGTATTGAATAAAAAGATCCATTTTGCGCGCATCTTTTAAAGGAATAGATTGCGAGACATCAAAATCTTTAATACTACCGCCAAAACGTGTGGTGTAAGCAGAGACATCAAAACTAGTAATCGGTGCAATACCGCTCTTACCATTTTTAACTGCTGCCCAACTGTCCTCGACATTATTGCCAACAGGACTCACCATACCAATACCGGTAACAACTACTCTTCTTTTTGACACAATTTAGCTCCTGCCAATTAAAACAATTAAAAATAAATTCCTTAAAGACAAAAACCGCCTCTGAAAACAGAAGCGGTTTTTATTCAAACGCACACATTTCACTTGACTGCTTGAAAATCAATACAGCTTTACAAAATATAGCGCTTGAGATACTGGCCTCTCTAACGATGTAAAAGATTACTCACAGAAACTCTGTAAACAATATTTACACGCTGCCAGCACGAGAAAGACAACCGCTTTAAAACCTACTAAGCAGTAGGCTATGAAAAACTTAGTCTAAGTGCTTCGTAATATAATCGATAGCAAGCTGAACAGTAGTAATTGACTCGGCTTCTTCATCAGGAATTTCAGTTTCGAATTCCTCTTCTAACGCCATAACCAACTCTACAGTATCAAGTGAGTCAGCACCCAAATCTTCAACGAAAGATGCCGAGTTTTGGATCTCATCTTCTTTAACGCCTAACTGTTCTGCAACAATCTTTTTTACACGCTCATCAATACTGCTCATTGTTCTATTCAACTCCTAAAAATTTAATCTGGACCAACGCATTCTTCTGTTTTCATAACAAGATTAAACGAATGACTGGCCGTGGTTAGAAACCCGTTTGGCTTCATCGTCAGATATCGCTCACTAAAAAAGCAAAAACCGGTATCTGAATGCGGCGCATTGTACCCTTATTACTCTAAAATGTAAGGGGGTTTACTGCATTTACTCACTATCAACCTGCTAACAAAATACCGCCTTTGCAGGTTATTTTTTAACCGCACCGCATCATTACTGGGCCATTACGCTAATCAACCGTTATGCCATGTACATACCACCATTCACATGAATGGTTTCACCCGTAATATAACTCCCTGATTCACCCGCTAAAAAGCCGACAACAGCAGCAATCTCTTCAGGCTGGCCCAAGCGTGCTAACGGAATTTGCGTCAACAACGCTTCTTTTTGCTGATCAGGTAAGCCACTGGTCATATCTGTATCAATAAAGCCTGGCGCTACTGAATTAACCGTTACCGAGCGAGAACCCAGCTCACTGGCCATTGAGCGACTAAAACCTTCAACACCGGCCTTAGTTGCGGCGTAATTGGCCTGCCCTGCATTACCCATAGAGCCAACCACCGAACTAATATTAATAATCCGCCCCCAGCGCGCCTTAGTCATGCCTCTTAAGCAGGCTTTAACCACACGATAAACAGCATTCAAATTGGTATCGACCACTGAATTCCACTCATCTTCTTTCATTCGCAGCATAATATTGTCGCGAGTGATGCCTGCATTGTTGACAAGAATCAACGGCGCACCGTATTGCTCGGTAATATCTTTAACAACACTAACCACTTGCTCGGCATCCGTCACATTTAACGCAAAACCTGCACCGCTAACACCCGCTTCATTCAAATAAGCACTAATATTTTGAGCGCCGCTTTCTGTAGTCGCAGTTCCAATAACTGTCGCCCCCGCCGCACCTAACGTTAAAGCAATTGAACGACCAATACCTCGGCTTGCGCCAGTTACTAAAGCCACTTTCCCATTCAAAGACATGGTTATATCCTGTTTAATAATAAAATAATTAATTCAAATAAATACATACGCTCATTAACGTATGCGTTACTCACTAATCAGCAAGTGCATCCAGTGCAGACACTATTGCCTCTGGCTCTTCTAATGCAAAAGCTTCTAGTGGTTTATGAATGCGTCGTGATAAACCACTCAACACTTTACCCGGCCCACACTCAACAATTTTTTCAGTACCTTGCGCCACCATAAATTCAACACAGCGAGTCCACTGAACTGGACTATAAATTTGTTCAACCATCAATTGTCGAATACGCTCAGGATCACTCTCTGGTAGCGCGTTAACATTATGAATAATAGGAATCTGCGGTGCAGAAAACTGAATTCCCGCTAACACTTCGGCCAGTTGATTACCGGCTGGCTGCATCAATGATGTATGGAAAGGCGCACTCACTGGCAAGGGTAACGCACGCTTAGCACCGGCCTCTTTACACTCTGCCATTGCTTGAGTCACGGCATTCGCATGGCCCGCAATCACTACTTGGCCCGGCGAGTTAAAGTTAACGGCCTGCACCACTTCATCAGCCGATAGTTTTTCACAAATAGCAATAATTGCTTCATCATCAAGGCCAATAATCGCCGCCATCGCACCAATACCTACTGGCACTGCCGACTGCATAAATGCACCACGCTGACGAACTAAATCAACCGCTGCTTCGAAACTAATAACTTCACTGCACACTAGGGCACTAAACTCACCTAAGCTATGACCGGCCAACAAACTCGGCTTAGCGCCGCCATTAGCAGACCAAACACGCCACAAAGCAACACTGGCTGTTAGTAATAATGGCTGTGTTTTTTCAGTTAAGTTAAGTGCTTCTTGCGGACCTGTTTGCACTAAATCCCAAAGATCATAACCCAGCACCTCTGATGCCTGTGCAAAGGTATCGCTAACCTCACTATAACTTGCTGCGGCATTCGCGAGCATGCCTACTTTTTGTGAACCCTGTCCAGGAAAGACAAACGCCAATTGATTCTGACTCATTAATTTACCCTTAAAATGAATAACATGACTTGACACTAGTGCAGTGCAAATTCTAACTTCTCAATCAGTTGACCCTCACTTGCATCAACTGCTTTTTGTATCGCTGCAGCAAAACCATTGGCTCCACTTGAACCGTGACTTTTAATAACCGGCTGTTTAAGCCCAAGCAACACAGCACCATTAAATTGCTCAGGATCGATAGCCTGCATTAAACGAGCATAATCATCATTTAAAGACAATGCCGACTCAGATTTTAATAACTCATGCGCACTCGAACGAATATATGATGCCGCGCCTTCACAAGACTTTAATGCGATATTACCGACAAAACCATCGCAAAAAATAACGTCACAGACACCTTCTAATAACTGATTACCTTCAATTAAACCTTCAAAGTGCATTTGTGAATCAGCTTCGCATAATTGCACTGCAGCATTGACGGCAGAATTACCCTTACCGGCTTCAGTACCAATACTTAATGCTCTTACGCGCGGCTGCGAACTGACTTTTTCATCACGCCCATTTAAAGCATTGACTAAAGCGCATCCCATGCGCGCAAATTGATGAAGTTGCTCACCTGAGCAATCAACGTTACCACCAACATCCAATAAAAAAGTATTACTGAGAGAGGTCGGTAATTGCGCACAAATAGCCAAGCGCTTAATACCCTCAACTAAACCGCAGCTATGTCGAGCCAAGCCAACTAACGCTCCAGTATTACCGGCAGTAACACAAGCGTCTGCAACACCATCGGCAACGGCATTGAGCGCTAACAACATTGAAGTGTCTTGTCTCTGTCTAAGGACATCTGCGGGCTTTGCCGACATATCGACAACATGATCACTGTGGACAATCGAGAGTCTATCTAACAACTGAGGAGAGGCTTGTAAAAGTGAGCTAGCATTCAGGCAAGATTGAATGTCAGGCTTATCACCAAACAATAAAATCTGCTCAATAGATACATTATGGATTAAGGATTGGATTGCAGCGGGAACAGTAACGTCAACACCAAAGTCGCCGCCCATTGCATCAATAGCAATTCTCATAAGCAGAAAGATCGAATATTAGGAGAAAATGTAAAGAGAGCGAAGATAAGATTACTCCGTACACTGCGGGGCTTCAAATAAAGTAGCGGCCACACTGCAAAGCGTGAAACAGCTAACTTTAAAGGAAGCGACTCGTACGGAGCATTCATATTTCAAACGATGAGAGTCTGCACTTGGATACCATTGAGCTGCCATGAAACTAACATGGTGCTGCCATGAAACCAGCGTGCAAATAGCTTTCGCTAGTCATCTAAATCTGTATTAACAACTTTTTTACCGCGATAAAAACCTTCAGGCGTAACATGATGACGACGATGCTTTTCACCACTGCTTTCATCAACAGATAAAACGCCTTCTACCAAACTGTCATGTGAACGACGTTGGCCACGACGAGAACGAGTTACCTTACTTTTTTGTACTGCCATTACATATGCTCCTGACCACCATCGGCCTTTAACGTTTTTAGCACTTCAAAAGGATTATCCATCCCCATATCTGAGCGCCGTTCAATTTGTTGCATTGGCTCATCCGCCAACGCAGGGTTTATTGCTACTGTTCGATCCGCTTCATCATTCGATGATTCAGAGTGCATTGCCACAAGCGGCAAACTCAACAAAATCTCTTCTTCAATCAACGCATCGATATCTAACACACCCTCTTCATTCAGCAGGATGGGCTCGTAATCTTTAATCTTTGCTCGCGCCTCTTCATCATGGGCAGCAACCGTAAGCGTAGTCTCTATAGCGACTTCCACGATAACCGGTTTTAAGCAACGCTGGCACTGCATTTCAACATTGCCATTAATCTGTACATCTATCTTTGACTTTCGAGACTCATTTAAGCCAAAATCGAGCTCAACTTGAAAGTTACCCGCAAAAGCCGATATCGCGTCAACCACTCGCGGCAAGCGCTCTGGAATGACTTGACCGGCCAAAATTGCACGGCCATCGACGAGCTTTCTTACGGTAACGGACTGAGGCAATTTTTCACTAGGCATATTCGGGCGGATTCTATAGGGATTACCTGCGTTACGTCAATTTGATTTTTAACTGATTAGTGGTAATAACAGGCTCTACAACCAAATTATGTCTATTTAGAGGCTAATTTACCCGTTTGAAGCCTCTCTATTTTTAAAAAGTAAGATTTGGAGCAAAATTAGTGCGCATCGTTCTTGGTTCAGGATCCCGTTATCGAGCGGCGTTACTTCATCGAATCGTCCCCCATTTTGAGATCGACAGTCCCGATATTGACGAAACTGCCCTCGCGGACGAATCCCCCACTTCGCTGGCTTTAAGGCTTGCCACCGAAAAAGCAGCCAAAGTCGGCAAACGCTGGGATAATTCATTAATTATCGGCTCTGACCAAGTTGCCCTGCTGCGCCCCAAGGATGGCTCGTCAGAAAAAGTGCTGGGAAAACCCGGTAATTTCAAAAAAGCACAGCAACAGCTTCAAATATGCAGCGGCCAATCGGTCATTTACCGAACCGCTTGTTGCCTACTCAATTCAGCCACCAACCATAGCCAAATCTTTCATGATGACTATATTTTGCACTTCAAATCGCTCGATGATCAACAAATCACCGACTACCTTAATAAAGAACAACCCTTTGACTGCGCAGGCGCGATTAAGTCAGAAGGCCTAGGAGTAAGCCTCATTGAGCGCTACGAAGGCGATGACCCATCTACATTGATTGGTCTCCCATTAATAAAACTCATCAACGCCCTGAACAAAGAGAATTATTTAGTACTTAAAAATCAATAACTT
>JABIQF010000033.1 GCA_018668095.1 Cellvibrionales bacterium | reverse complement strand
TGATGAAGCAATTGAGGCTCAGGTCGATGAGAAAGTTGAAGATCAAGTTGAGGCGACTGAGCTTGTTGAAGAAAAAAATAACTGGCTACCTTATGTCGCTTTAATTGGTGGAAACTTATTATTAATAGGCTTATTGTTTTTTATCTATAAAAAAATGATGTCAGATAATTCATCGAGTAAATCCGATGATCATTCAGGGTCGAATTCAGAGCAAGATTCGCCCGTTGAGGGAGCGTTGTCAGAAAGCACTATTGATAATGAAGATAAGAGCGTGCCGCCAGTGGTTGAAGATGAATACAAAGAGGCCGATGCGGATGTCGAAAGTGACGATGAGACAGCTAATAAATCTGCGGAAGAAATTGTTGATGAAGAGAATGAAAAGGTTGATGCTGATGCCGTCGATATTAGTGTTGATGAGGCCGTCGTTGATTCAGGCTCTGAGCTACAGTTGGAGAGTACAGATGATAGTGATGATACGAATAAAGATAAAAATAGTGGCAGTGACTTAAATGAGTTGTTAGACATAGATGCTGAAATAGATGCTGACATAGACGCGATCGATAATTCCAAAGAGAAGAGTGTAGATAAAGACGAATCTGAAGTCAGTGATGATGTCGATATAGAATTTGATTTAAGCACGGAAGATCATTCAGATGATAAAAAAGAATAATGATTTCTTAGCCTTTTCGTAATGTTTCTGTACTGTTTTCATACTATTTGAGCGCTTAATAGCAGGTATAATAAATAGCGATTACACCTTAAAACTCAATGACGAATAGACTCTCTATTCGTCATATCAAATGGATATTTTATTGTGACAACATTTAGTAGTACCAAGGAATATATTGCCAGTGATGACTTGTCGATGGCGGTTAATGCTGCAATGGCGCTGGAAAAGCCCTTATTAATTAAAGGCGAACCGGGTACTGGAAAAACCATGCTGGCTGAGCAAGTTGCCGAAGCCGCGGGTATGGAGCTAGTGCAGTGGCATATTAAATCTACCACTAAAGCGCATCAGGGTTTATATGAATACGATGCAGTGTCACGTTTGCGCGATTCCCAGCTAGGTGATAATAAGGTGGCCGATGTAGGTAACTACATTAAAAAAGGCAAACTCTGGGAGGCCTTTGCGGCTGAGAAGCGCGTTGTATTATTGATTGATGAAATTGATAAAGCTGATATAGAGTTCCCGAATGATTTACTGCAAGAACTTGATCGTATGGAGTTCTATGTTTACGAGACAGGCGAAACCATTAAAGCGGTTAATCGACCGGTTATTATTATCACTAGTAATAATGAAAAAGAATTACCCGATGCGTTTTTGAGACGATGTTTTTTCCATTTTATTAGTTTTCCTGATCGTCAGACAATGAAGTCCATCGTTGATGTTCACTATCCCGATATTCAAAAAACATTAGTCGATCAAGCGTTAGAGATTTTCTTTGAGTTAAGAGAATTGCCTGGTCTAAAAAAACGGCCCTCGACTTCTGAGCTTATTGATTGGCTAAAACTGTTAATGTCTGATGATATCCCCGATGATATTCTGACTCAGCGCGATCAATCGACAGCAATCCCTCCGTTATACGGTGCCTTACTTAAAAATGAGCAAGATGTGCAAATGCTAGAGCGTTTAGCCTTTATGCATCGTCGTGAGACTTCTCGCTAGCACTGTCTAGCGAGTACAAATACTGTCTAACGAGAGCAAATACTATGTTGCTAACTTATTTTGAAACGCTTCGCCGTTACGGAGTGCCCGTTACCTTAGGTGAGTTTTTAGACTTGCTTGAAGCGTTAAAAACATCGACCGTGTTTGCCGATCGCGAAAAATTCTATTTTTTGTCGCGTACTATTCTCGTTAAAGATGAAAAGCATTTCGATAAATTCGATCGTGCGGTTGATGCTTTTTTCAATGGCCTTGAGTCAATGGACGGTATGCTTGAGGCTTTAATTCCTGACGATTGGATACGCGATGCCTTTCAAAAAGAGCTGACTGAAGAAGAGTTGGCTAAGTTGCAATCATTCGAAAGTTTAGAAGAACTCATTGAGCAATTTAAAGAGCGATTAGCTGAGCAAGAAAAGCGCCATCAAGGCGGCAATAAATGGATTGGTACCGGCGGTACTTCCCCCTTTGGCAATAATGGCTTTCACCCTGAAGGTATTCGAGTAGGGGGAGAGGGTAAGCATCAGAAGGGCGTAAAGGTTTGGGAGAAGCGAGAGTTTAAAAACCTTGATGGTGATACCGCTCTTGGCACTCGTAATATTCAAGTGGCCTTGAGGCGTTTGCGTAAGTTTGCGCGTTCGGGTGCAGAAGACCAATTAGATTTAGACGATACCATTAGTTCGACAGCAAAAAATGCTGGCTTGTTAGATATTAAGATGGTTCCAGAGCGGCATAATGCAGTGAAGGTGCTGATCTTTTTTGATATTGGCGGTTCGATGGATTATCACATCACTGCTTGTCAGCAGTTGTTTAGTGCGGTGCGAACCGAGTTTAAGCATCTGGAGTTTTTTTATTTTCACAATTGTATTTATGAATCGGTTTGGAAGGACAATGTTCGTCGACGACAGGAATCGACGCCGTTAGTTGAGGTGTTAAATAAGTACTCGCAAGATTATAAAGTGATTGTTGTGGGTGATGCGGCGATGTCGCCTTATGAGATTGTATCTGATGGTGGCAGTGTTGAGCATTGGAATGAGGAGCCGGGTGAGGTGTGGATGCGTCGTTTATTGGCGGGTTATCAACGGTTTGCTTGGATTAATCCGATTGCTGAGAGCGAGTGGCATTATTCGCAGTCGACGCGGATGATGAGTGATATTTTTGATGGGAATATGTTTCCTATGACGGTGAATGGGTTGGAGGCTTGTATGGCGCATTTGGCGAGATAGAGGCTTGAGGCTTGAGTTTGGACTTGGATTTTAGAGTGAGTGTTAGTTTGAGTTTTTGATTTTTTTTGAGTTTTAAATTCAAGTTCAAGTTCAAGTTC
>JABIQF010000263.1 GCA_018668095.1 Cellvibrionales bacterium | reverse complement strand
TTAAAAATCAAATAAGAGAAGTAAAATATCAGAATATGACATTACCATTAAAATATACGCACAAGACTCTGACTTCTAAATACCACTCCATCCGAGATGACCTTGAACTTAAAACTTAAAACTTAAAACTTAAAAAAACTCCAAAACCCTAATTCAAAGCGAAACTCTAAATAACGCCAAAACTCACTCCCCTCGTAACTGCCCAAAAAACGCATCCTGATGCCTAGCCGTTAATACATTCTCACTAGAATAAACAACATGCTCATCCATCGCAGCTTGCGGAGACAACAAAATCCCCCATAGCGAATCGATTTCATTAGGGACAAAAGAATACCTCACATCCATAATCCTATAAGGATTATTAGGATCTTGAGCAATATAGCCACTTGAAAACCAACGGAAACGCTCAATATCTTTTGCCTGTTGCGATTCACTGTCTAGCCAAAAAAAATCGCGAGCAATATCTAGCTTCTCTATTTTTTCACCCGGATATTTTTTTATATCACTCAGCACTCTTACAGCATCAACATAATAGTACTCAGGTGTTTCATAAATGACTTTCCACAATACAATATTCGCGAAGCTAGGCTTAGCATCAATATTTATTGGCTCATGACCGCGTGCATGGGCTAATGCCAAGCCGGCGTCAATCGCTCTATTATGTTGAAACACTCCAATGCATGGATAAATAAGTGCCCAAGCGAATACGATTTTTGCAATGCTCGGCCGCTTTTTTATCGCCGCTATTAATACACCTACAATTATCGGCAGCGTATAAATAGGATCGATTATCGACATGCTGTTCCATGCGATACGAATATTACTGAACGGCCAAAACAATTGCGTGCCATAACTGGTGCACGCATCAAGTATGGCATGCGTTGCGTAACCTAATGTGCAATACAAGCACGTGAGAAGAAAGCTGACTCCCCAACGTTTGCCTAATAGTAAGTACATGAATGTACCGCAGAGTAATCCGCCAAAAGGAATAAAGACTAACGAATGGGTAAAGTGTCGATGGTATTCAAGAAATAAAAGAGGATCGCTACTGGAGCGAATAAAAACATCTAAGTCTGGCGCCATGCCAGATAATAAACCAAATAAACCGGCAATGGCTGTCTGCTTTTTATTACGAGCGAAGGATTGAGATAGACTTGCGCCTAAAACGCCTTGAGTAACCGGGTCCATATTGTTTGCCTTGTTTTATTTTTTTGTAAACGTAACAGAATAATAGCAAAGGAAGTTCGGATGAGGGGAGTCGCTGTGTTAAATCGCGTTTATAGAACGACGAGGTTGTCCCGATGAATCATTTCTTCATCACCGCCATAGCCAAGAATGGCAGCCAGCTGATTACTGGCAATACCAATAATTTTATTGGCTTCATCACTGCTGTAATTGACGAGTCCGCGAGCAATTTCTTGGCCGTTTACATTTATGCAGCTAACCAGTTCGCCGCGATCAAATGTACCACTTACAGCACTAATGCCAATAGGTAACAAACTGCTACCAGTATCTGCAATAACGCGTGCCGCGCCTTCATCAAGCGTTAAGGTACCCTGTATCGACAGGCTGCCAGATAACCATTGTTTTCTAGGTGTCATCGGCTTACGAGTATTGGTGAGCTGTGTGCCCAATGATTCGTTATTGGCTAAGCGAGTAATAATAGACGGTGTTAAACCGTTAGCGATAATCGTAGATGCGCCAGATCTTGCGGCTAAGCGCGCTGCTCTAATTTTAGTTGTCATACCGCCGCGACCTAATGTGCCGCTGCCATCTTTTGCTGCTTGATCGAGTGATGCATCATGCACATCTTGTTCAGTAATGAGTACGGCATCAGCATGCACTCTTGGGTCATCGCTGAATACGCCTTCTTGATCAGTCAGTATTAAGAGTTTATCGGCATCAATTAAGTTGGCGACTTGGCCGGCTAATGTATCGTTATCACCAAAGCGAATCTCATCGGTTGCGACAGTATCGTTTTCATTGATGATAGGAATAACACTATATTCAAGTAGGCTTTGCAGTGTTTGACGCGCATTCAAGTACCGCGTGCGTGATGATAAATCTTCATGCACTAATAAAACTTGAGCGGTTATTATTTCAAATTTTTTAAAACGTGATTCATAAGCTTGCACTAAGCCAGCTTGACCGACAGCGGCGGCGGCTTGCAATAAATGGAGAGAGTCGGGACGAGTTTTCCAGCCTAAGCGAGTAAGGCCTTCGGCAACGGCCCCTGATGATACAAGCACAATATCGTAGCCAGCATTTTTTAGCTCGGCGATTTGCTCAACCCAATGATCGAGGGCTTTTAGCGCGAGCCCTTCACCGTTATCAGTGAGGAGCGCGCTGCCAATTTTTATGACCCAGCGTTTGGATGTGTTGGCGCTTGCTGTGCTCATGAGTTAGCTCGTTCTAACGTTTGATTATTGGTTTAATCTCTGACGTATTCAACGGCTACGTCGTCGTCATAGTCATCATTGTTGATGCCGTCTTCGGCGTCTTCAGGTGATTGGTTTTCACGCTCTGCTGCTCGTCGTTCTGCTAGTTCCGCAATACTGTTCCGTCCTTCAACTTGCATGGCGGTCTGAGTGGCTTGTTCTTGTAACAGCACTTCAGGATCTTCTTCCTCTTGCAGCCATATGTCTTCTAAGTGATTCATGATGTTGCCACTTAGCGGTTTTAGCCCAAGTCGGGCAACGGTTGATACGGCATAAACATGTTCGTACTGCGGCAGTTCAATTTTTACGCGTGCTAATAAGTCGGCGAGTTCATCGTCGCTTAGTAAATCAATTTTGTTAAGTACTAACCAGCGTGGACGTGAGGCAAGGGCGGTACTAAATGCACTGAGCTCATCATCAAGCTGATCAACACTATCAATAGGGTCTGATTCATCAGGCGGCATAACATCGACTAAATGCAATAAGAGCCGTGTACGCGTCAAATGCTTTAAAAACCGAATACCTAGACCTGCACCTTCGGCAGCGCCAGCAATAAGCCCAGGAATATCGGCCATAACAAAGCTTCGATGCGCTTCGATACTGACAACGCCAAGACTAGGCACTAACGTAGTAAAGGGATAGTTGGCAATTTTGGGTCGTGCGGCTGACATCGCTGTAATTAAGCTCGACTTACCCGCGTTAGGCATGCCTAGCAGGCCCACATCGGCGAGTAGCTTGAGTTCTAAGCGTAAGCGTCGGCCTTCACCCTCTGAGCCAGGAGTCGTCTGTCTGGGCGCGCGGTTGGTGCTCGACTTGAAGCGAATATTGCCTAAGCCATGAAAGCCACCTTGTGCAACTAACAGTCGATCACCGGCATTCAATAAATCACCCAGTGTTTCACCAGTATCTTCATCGATAACTGTGGTACCAATAGGCACTTCTAACGTTTTATCTTCGCCTTTATGGCCGGTGCAGCTTTTACCTTGACCACTACGGCCAGATTCAGCGCGATAGCGAGGCTGAAAGCGAAAGTCGATAAGCGTATTAAGTGAGGCGCTGGCTTCGAGATAGACGCTGCCGCCATCACCGCCGTCGCCGCCATCGGGGCCGCCACGAGGAATATATTTTTCACGACGAAAGCTTGAGGCTCCGTTACCGCCTTTGCCTGCGTTGACTAAAATAATGGCTTCGTCTACAAATTTCATGGTGTTAGTTGTCTTATGGTTCGCTAGGCTGCTTATGCAGTGAGTTACTACTTACTCTTGGCAGCGAGTTTAATGTATTCGCTTTGTTGTTAATACTGTTACTGTTCTTAATGCTGTTATTGATGTTAATGCTACCCATACAAAAAAGCCCCGTCGTATGACAGGGCTTTTTTTGATCTATCGAGCCTGTATTACGCTATAACATTAAACAACAACGTTAACATATTTGCGATTTTTAGGACCTTTCTGATCAAATTTGATAACACCAGGGCTAGTTGCAAACAAGGTGTGATCTTTACCCATACCTACATTCAGTCCCGGGTGCACTTTAGTGCCACGTTGACGAATGATGATATTGCCTGCTTTAACGACTTCGCCGCCAAAACATTTTACGCCTAATCGTTTGGACTCGGAATCGCGTCCGTTATTGGTACTACCACCAGCTTTCTTATGCGCCATGACTTACTCCAAAATCGTTATTAGTGAGTTCTCTAGCCAGCTATGCTGGTAATTTTTAACTCGGTATACCACTGTCTGTGGCCCATTTGCTTTCTGTGATGCTTACGTCGACGAAACTTCACGATAGTAACTTTATCATGACGTCCGTGCGAGATAATCTCTGCAGTGACTTTGCCGCCGTCTACGTAAGGGGCGCCAACTTTAACTGATTCGCCTTCGCCGACCATTAATACTTGGTCAATTGTCAGGGTTTCGCCTGTCGCGAGGTCTAATTTTTCAACTTTAAGGGTTTCGCCCTCAACTACTCGGTGTTGTTTTCCACCGCTTTCAACTACTGCGTACATGGTGTTCTCCGTATTGTGGCCAACCGACTTTTATTTAAGTACGGGTATTTTTTTATGCGTTGGTTTGGCAACGGTTAAGGGCTAAGCTAAAAAGCTTAATAAATAGCCCAGTGGTAAAAAGGGCGCGAATAATAAAGCATTCATGACCTTATAACAAGGTTGCTGGGGCTTTAGTGGCGCTTTTATTGGTGACATTACCGAGATGGAGGCGAGATGCTGTCAAAAGTGGTAACAATCGCTATAAAAACAGAGCGGTATGCGGATTTGGACTGGGATAATACAAGGTGGTAGAGGGTCAAAAATAAGGCGAAAAATAGCAACCGACCAAAAAGTAGTTGGTTGTAGAGGGAAGCTAAACTTAGAGCGCTAACACCTTTAAGTATCAGGGTAAGCAAATAAGTATCAGGGTTAAGACAAGACCCTAGAGAAACAACTGCAGGTCAACCAAGTGCCAACTGCACGCCAACCGCACGTCAACCAAGTGCCAACTGCACGCCAACCAACAGGGATGACGTGCAATTAGATTAGCTTGCGAGAGCTTTAACTTTCGCGTTAAGTCTTGACTTATGTCTTGCAGCTTTGTTCTTGTGGATAATACCCTTGTCTGCCATGCGATCAATCACAGGCACAGCTGTGTCATACGCTGTTTGGGCAGCAGTAGAATCACCACTAGAAAGTGCAGCGTCGACCTTCTTAAGATAGGTACGAACCATAGAACGCATGCTTGCGTTGTGCGTGCGACGCTTTTCAGCTTGTCGAGCGCGTTTTTTTGCTTGAGGCGAATTAGCCAAGATAAACTCCGAATATACGTACAAATTGAGGCGGCGAATTATTCAGATATGTAAGGAGATTGTCAATAGCAGTGTAAATGGAGAGAATGGGATTCATGGCGTTATTTTATCTGCATTTATCAGTTAAACTTTAGCAAATACAAGTAGTTAACTTTATTTTTAAGTAATTAAGAGCAATTTTAGGGGTTAAATAATTTCATATGGCAAAATCGATACCGGTATTCAGTCCCTTAGGATTGGCAGTTTTAACAGTTTCAGACACTCGCACGGCAGAAAATGACACATCGGGTAACTATTTAGTCACAGCACTGGGTGATGCCGGCCATAAACTTGAGGATCGAAATTTAGTAAAGGACGATATTTATGCGATTCGTGCCATTGTCTCGCAGTGGATTGCGAATCCATCCGTTGACGCTATTTTAATTACTGGTGGCACTGGGTTTAGTGGTCGTGATTCAACCCCCGAGGCGGTTAGTCCTTTATTTGATAAAAGTATTGATGGCTTTGGTGAGTTATTTCGACAGCTGTCTTATGACGATATAGGGACTTCGACGATTCAATCACGCGCCTTGGCGGGGTTTGCCAATAATACGGTGTTATTTGCTATGCCAGGCTCTACGGGTGCTTGTAAATTAGCTTGGACAGGTATTTTATCCGAGCAATTAGATAGCCGTCATCGTCCTTGTAATTTTTATGGCGTATTACAAACGCGAGAGCAGTAAAAAATAATGATCACTTTTGAACAAGGTTTTGAGCAGGTGATGGCGCATGCAGCTATCACTTCTCGTCATGAGTTAGTTGCATTGGATGATGCCCTAGGGCGTATTGTTGCATCAACACAGTATTCAATGATTGATGTGCCGGGTTATGACAACAGCGCTATGGACGGCTATGCAGTGCGTAGTAATGATATTGTCTTAGGGGCAAGTTATTGTGTTTCGCAACGCATTGCCGCAGGAGAGGCGCCTCAAGCATTAGCCGATAATGCTATTGCAAGAATCTTTACTGGCGCGATGGTTCCTGCCGGTGCCGATGCGATTATTTTGCAAGAGGATGCAGTTGTTAATGACAATAGCGATTCTGAAAGTAAGCATGATTCAAGTGTTCGTTTTACTGAGTTACCACGATCGGGCCAACACATTCGTCTGGCAGGTCAAGATATAAAAAAAGGTGCAGTGGTTGTTGAGCAAGGTCAGCGATTGACGTCGGGTGATATTGGTTTGTTAGCGTCTGTCGGCATTGCTGAGTTGTCTTGTTACTCACCCGTTAAAGTGGCTTTCTTTTCTACCGGTGATGAATTAAAAAATCCCGGTGACACTTTATCGGTAGGGCAAATATATAATTCTAATCGTTATTTTCTTGCCGCTAGAATTAAAGAGTTGGGTGCTATACCCATTGATTTAGGGTGTTGTCCTGATTCGGAAGCAGCGACGCGAGAGTATTTAATTCGCGCCAGTGAGCAGGCCGATTGTATTGTGACGACGGGTGGCATGTCGGTAGGTGAAGAAGATTATGTGCGGCAACAAGTAGAGTCTTTAGGTTCTATTTTATTTTGGAAATTAGCCATTAAGCCGGGTAAGCCGGTAGCGTTTGGTGATATTCAAGGAACGCCATTTTTTGGATTGCCGGGTAATCCAGTTTCTTCCTTTGTCACATTCCATTTGTTAATGCGCCCATGGTTATTGAAAGCGATGGGCTACAGTGATTCTCGTGCTGTAGATGTATCGCAATCATGCCTTGGTGCTGTGGCAGCTAAGGCGACATTCGATTGGCATAATCGTGGTAAGCGTTTAGATTTTTTACGCGGGCAAGCGTCAGTGAACAGTGCTGGTGAAGTAACGGTTAATCTCTATCAAAATCAAAGTTCAGGCGTGTTATCTTCTATTGCACAATGCAATGTTTTGATACCGGTTCAGCCGGGTCAGCAATGGCAAGCGGGTGACACTTGCCAGATAATCGCATTGTCGGCATTCGGCGATTTGAGCTTTATTTCTTAATAGGTTTATATTAAAAAACCACTTATTTTAGTGTGTAGCTTGCCGAAAGTCCGACAGTTGATGCGTTGTAATCAATATCCCCTAATGGGGTATTTTTAGTGTCGCGATGAATATATGAAAGATAAAAATTAAGCGATAGTTTTGCTGTTAACTGCCAGTCAGTTTGGCTTTCAATTTCGGTAATTTTATCTTGTCGATCGAAGGCTGAGAAGTCAGTTTGTAAATAAGATGTTAGCAATCGAGTACTTAATTTTGAATTTATATTGTAAGTAAGATTTGCACTAATACGATTGTCTTTATTGTCTTGCGTGGTGTCTGTCGATAACACGAGCTCATCATTTTCAAAGTCGCTGTTGTCAAAGGTGTAAGTCAGCTGTGCAATGCAGCCACGACATAAATTTTGAAATTGATAGCTAATATCAACGCGTGTCCTTTCTACTACGGCAATCTCATCAAAGTTGTTGGTGTTGAAGCCATCAATGTCGCTATCTAAGCCAATGCTAGAGTCAGCTAGTTGGCGGACAATATCGATGGAGAAAATATTGCCGCTGTAATTTCGATTATAGTTAATGGCGGTGAATACACCGGTTTGTTCTTCATTAATTAAGCTACGTTCTGCACGGTTACTACCAAGACGAAAGCCATAGTTACCACTGGCCAGTTCCGTGTTGTAGCCGACAAATAATTGTTGGTATTTAAAGTCGGGGCTATTGTTATCAAACTCAGTTTCAGCGTTAGCATAGCCAACTTCAAACTTCGATGTGTTAGACAGTGAGTGAGACCATATAAGCTCTGCTTCAGCTCGTTCGCTATCAATGTTGCTTCTATCGGCAGGACTTTCATTAGAGGCGTTGCCTTGAGTAAGTTGGGTGTAATCTAAGGCAACTGTAATATCATCGACACTTGAGAGGCGAGCAATATAGGTGGGTCCGGTTGAAACGATTTGTCGTGTTTCTTTATTGTCGACAGTGTCGGGAACGAGATCATTAGACAGCACTTCAGAAATATCATGATCGACATGCCAGTTAAGGCGGTTATCAATAATTTCCCAAAGTAGCTCACTGCTACCATTGATTTCATCATTGGTTTTTAGGCGGTCGTTTTTGAAATCACGGTACGTTAAACGATAATCGGCATCAAAATTAATGGCTTCGCTTTCATGCGTTAAACCAATACGAGCGCCTATATATGATTCGATACCGTCACGTTTTTGATTGTCAGGCAGGCGATTAATATTGTCGGTTGCTTCACCGCCTAGTAATAAATCGATTGAGTAGTCCAGAGCAAAAGAGGGTGAGGCTAATAAGAGAGCGCTGAGTGCTAATGGTATGGCTGAAAGCCGTAAATACGAAGCTGTCCATACCTTGCGTTGTACGATGATCATAATTCAAACCCATAATAGATTAGTCGTTGCTGCAGTATAACGGCTAGTTTAGTGTCTTTTGTTGGGTCAAATGTAAATCTTGAGTTAAATATAAAAATGGAACTGATATAAAAAAACTTGAAATAACGGTGAAGTTATTCCAAGTTTTTTGTGGGTTATTGCTTTTTAGATAGCTGCTTTTGTAATAGTTGCTTTTGGAGCAGCTGTTTTTTTCGAGGTGATTAATCGCTATAGCGTTGAAAAACCAAGCTGGCGTTAGTGCCGCCAAAGCCAAAGCTATTCGACATTACGCGATTAAGCACTACGTTTTCTTGTGTTTCAGTGACAATCGGTACGCCAGCAGCATCCGGGTCAAGTTCGTCGATATTCGCTGAGCCAGCAATAAAGTTATGCTGCATCATTAATAAGCTGTATATCGCTTCTTGAACGCCCGCGGCACCGAGTGAATGGCCTGATAACGACTTAGTTGAGCTAACAGGCGGCAGTTTGTCGCCAAACACGGCTTTCATGCCATTGAGCTCAACAACGTCTCCAGCGGGTGTGCTGGTGCCATGAGCATTGATGTAATCAATTTCGCCAGTCACTGTCGAAAGTGCTTGCTGCATACAGCGTACGCCGCCTTCTCCAGAGGGAGAAACCATTTCTGCGCCATCAGAAGTGGCGCCATAGCCAACTAATTCAGCATAAATTTTAGCGCCACGTGCTTTAGCGTGCTCGAGCTCTTCGATCACTAACATGCCGCCACCGCCAGCAATAACAAAGCCATCACGATTCGCATCATAAGCACGAGAAGCTTTGCTGGGGGTGTCATTGTATTTCGATGACAATGCGCCCATAGCGTCAAATAATGAGCTTAGCGTCCAATGTTCTTCTTCACCGCCGCCGGCAAAAACGATATCTTGTTTACCGAGTTGGATTTGTTCCATGGCATTACCAATACAATGCGCACTGGTTGAACAAGCCGAGGCAATAGAGTAATTCACCCCTTTGATTTTAAAGCCAGTAGCAAGACACGCTGAAACCGTACTTGCCATGGTTTGAGTGACTCGATAAGGACCAACGCGTCGTAAACCACGATCACGTAATATGTCGGCTGCTTCAACTTGGCTAGAAGAGGTTGCACCACCTGAGCCGGCGATAATACCGGTACGAACATTCGATACATCACTGCTTTCTAAGCCGGCGTCAGCAATAGCATCTTCCATTGCGACAAAGGCATAACCTGCTGCATCACCCATAAAACGCCATAATTTACGGTCTATTCGTTCACTTAGGTCAATATCAACCCTGCCTGCAACATGGCTGCGCATGCCTTTTTCAATGTATTCAGGAATGGTTTGAATGCCGGAGCGAGTTTCTTTTAATGATGCAAGAACGGATTCAGCCGTTGTGCCTAAGCATGAGGTGATTCCTAAACCGGTAACAACAACTCTTTTCATTTGACTTGACCTTTATATAGCGAATATTTTTTGTGCGTTTTATCAATATACGATTGCAGACGTTAAAATATCAATTACGCTTCTTCTTGTTTAAATAAACCAACGCGTAAATCTTTTGCGGTATAGATAACTTCGCCATCGACTTTCATATAGCCGTCAGCAATACCCATAACGAGTTTACGTTCGATAACGCGTTTTAAATCTAAGTGATAGCTCACTAATTTTGCGTCGGGCGTTACTTGGCCGGTAAATTTAATTTCTCCGGCACCTAATGCGCGACCTTTGCCGGGATTGCCTTTCCAGCCTAAGAAAAACCCAACCAATTGCCACATGGCGTCGAGTCCTAGGCAGCCCGGCATCACTGGATCGCCAGGGAAGTGACAGTCAAAAAACCACAAGTCTGGATTGATATCGAGTTCAGCAATAATCGAGCCTTTACCGTGTTCGCCATCATCGGCTGCGATATGAAGAATGCGATCAAGCATTAGCATATTGTCGACGGGTAGCTGTGCATTACCCGGTCCAAAGAGTCTTCCATGGCCGCAGTCAATTAATTGATCTTTATTAAATTTGTTCGGTAAACTCATAATAGTATTGTGCCTAAACGTGGTTATAATGCTGGCCGAATTAAGGATGATAGTTAAAAAGTAAGCAACTTATGGCCTTGCATAAAGGATTATGTTGAAAAATTGTCTATCAGGGCTTTGAAAGTCGGCTATTCTAGCGTCTAGAGTTGCTAAGTCCAGTATTCCTGCGTTTTATATTGTGTCTATTCTATTGGTTTAGAAGGCTTAGTTACGATTTGATGCAATGTTGACGGTGAGCGGTTATGTTTTGGTGCATTATTTTTAAGTAAAAGGAGTGTTTGTGTTATTTCCAGTAATTCTATGTGGTGGGTCAGGTAGTCGTCTTTGGCCACTTTCCCGCGAAGCCTATCCTAAACAGTTTCTAGATTTGACCCAGAGCGGTCAGTCAATGCTCCAGATGACACTTTCACGCTTGCAAGGCTTAAGCGGCATTGCTGCTCCATTAGCGATTTGCAATCAAGAGCACCGATTTCTCGTTGCTGAACAACTCCATAGTATTCATAGTGTCCCCGCTGGCATATTACTAGAGCCTGTAGCTCGGAATACGGCCCCAGCGGTGGCTTTGGCTGCGCTCTCAGCGCTAGAGTCTGATGCTGATGCGCTTTTATTAGTATTGCCTGCTGATCATTGTATCGGTGATGTCGCAGCGTTCCAGGCGGGTGTAGCTAAGGCGCGCGAAGCGGCCGAAGCCGGTTATTTAGTCACCTTTGGTATCTTGCCTGAGTCCGCAGAAACCGGTTATGGCTATATTGAGCGAGGCGAGGAATTAGATTCATTAGCCGGTGCCTTCAGTATTCAGCGTTTTGTCGAAAAGCCTAACAAAGAAAACGCAGAGCGCTATTTAGCGGATAAAAAGTTTACCTGGAATAGCGGTATGTTTTTGTTTCGTGCCGATCAATTTTTGGCAGAGCTCAAAGCGTATGCACCGGTTATGCATAGCGCCTGTGAGAAAGCCTATAACAATGCCTATCGCGATTTAGACTTTATTCGCGTCGAAGAAGAGGCCTTTACGGCTTGTCCGAGTGACTCTATTGATTATGCTGTCATGGAAAAAACCACTAAAGGCGCAATGGTTCCTTTGGATGCGGGCTGGAATGATGTTGGATCATGGAGTGCTATTTGGGATATTTCAAATAAAGATGCTGATGGTAATGTCGTGGTTGGCGATGCATTGGTTCAAGAGAGCAATAATAGCCTTGTGTACAGTGATTCACGCCTAGTAACAACGTTAGGCTTAAGCGATACGGTAGTGGTTGAAACAGCCGATGCTGTGTTAGTTGCCGATAAAAGCCGTGTGCAAGATGTAAAGTCTTTGGTTGTGGCACTTAAGCAGCAAAGCAGAGATGAAGGCGCAATGCATAAAGTGGTTTACCGACCATGGGGTTCGTATGAATCCATTTGTGCCAGTGAGCGCTTTCAAGTGAAACAAATTATTGTTAATCCTGGCCAAAAGTTATCGCTGCAAATGCACCATCATCGTGCAGAGCACTGGATTGTCGTGAGCGGTACTGCCGAAGTGACCTGTGAAGATAAAGCGGCCGGTGAAGATAAAGTGTTCACACTGAGAGAAGATCAATCAACATATATTCCTTTAGGTCATCGTCATCGTTTGGCTAATCCAGGAAAAATGCTTTTAAAGTTAATTGAAGTGCAATCAGGCAGCTATCTCGGCGAAGATGATATTATTCGCTTTGATGATGACTATGGCCGTGATAAATAATAGAAGTCGTAATAAATAGTAGGCTAAGTGCCATTTTTTTATTAGTCAGCATATAATGGCTGGTTAACGCTTAAAGACGAAGTATTTGAGGATTTCATGATTAAAAAATGTTTGTTTCCAGTAGCCGGTTACGGCACGCGTTTTTTGCCTGCTACTAAGGCAATGCCTAAAGAAATGCTACCGATAGTCAACAAGCCATTAGTTCATTACGGTGTTGAAGAAGCCTTAGATGCGGGTTTGTTTGAAGTGGGTTTTGTTACTGGTCGAAACAAGCGTGCCATTAATGATTACTTTGATGCTAACTATGAGTTAGAAAAAGAAATTGCTGGTTCTGGTAAAGAAGAGTTATTGACTGAAATTCGTGATGTTATTAATCGCGGCACTTTTTCAACTACGCGCCAGCGTGCCATGTTGGGTTTAGGTAATGCCATATTAACAGGCGAAACATTAATTGGTGATGAGCCTTTTGGTGTGGTCTTAGCCGATGATTTATGTTTTGGCGAAGATGACGGTGTGTTAGCTCAAATGGTTGAGCTGTATAAACAATTTCGTTGTACGATTGTTGCTATTGAAGAAGTGCCTGATGATCAAATTGAAAAATTTGGTGTCATTGCTGGCGATATGATTCGTGATGATTTATACCGCGTAACAGACATGGTCGAAAAACCTAAAAAAGAAGATGCGCCAAGTAATCTTGCCATTATTGGTCGTTATATTTTAACGCCAGATATTTTTGATATTTTACGCAACACGCCGCCAGGCAAAAATGGTGAAGTACAAATTACCGATGCATTATTAACGCAGGCGAAAAAAGGCTGTGTTATAGCGTATAAATTTAAAGGGCGCCGCTATGATTGTGGCAGCATCGAAGGATTTATTGATGCAACCAATTATTGTTTTGAAAATTTTTATAAATCATCTTAGTTTTTATTTTCATATTATATAGACACATTAATTATCGCACCCTTTTCACTAAGGGTGCGTTATCACTAATAATCAAATAACAGAGAGTAGTAATGGAATATAGTTGTTTTAAGGCCTACGATATTCGAGGCCGTGTACCTGATCAATTAAATGAAGAAATTGCTTACCGTATTGGTCGCGCATTCACCGAACATTTAAACGCAAAGAAAGTCTGTCTTGGTCATGATATCCGCTTAACCAGTCCTTCTATTTCTGCCGCTGTGGCTAAAGGTATTACTGATGCTGGCGCTGATGTATTAGACATTGGTTTAGTGGGCACTGAAGAAATTTATTTTGCGACATTTAATAATGATGTCGATGGCGGCATTGTAGTTACCGCCAGTCATAATCCAATTGATTACAATGGCATGAAGCTCGTTAAGCGCGGCAGCAAACCTATTAGCGGCGACACGGGTTTATTTGATATTAAAGCGATGGCTGAAGCCGGCGACTTTAAAGAAGTCGATGCAAAGGGTAGCGTGAGTACTTTAGATAGTCGTGACGATTATTTACAACATTTACTGGGTTATATTGATGTTGCTAGTCTTGCTGGTTTAAATATTGTCTGCAACGCCGGTAATGGTGGTGCAGGTATAGTTATCGATGCATTAGAACCTTTACTGCCGCTTAACTTTACTAAAATTCATAACAATCCTGATGGTCATTTCCCTAACGGTATTCCTAATCCTTTGTTGGTTGAAAATCGTCAAGTGACTATTGATGCCGTAATAGAAAAGGGTGCTGACTTTGGTATTGCTTGGGATGGTGATTTTGATCGTTGTTTCTTCTTTGATGAAAAAGGTACTTACATTGAAGGCTATTACATCGTTGGCTTATTAGCTGAAGCCTTTTTGCAAAAGCAATCGGGTCAGGCTGTTGTTCATGATCCACGCTTAACTTGGAATACTCAGGCCATTGTCACTGATTTAGGTGGTACGGCCGTTATGAGTAAAACTGGTCACGCTTTTATTAAAGAGCGCATGCGATTAGAAGACGCGGTTTATGGGGGCGAAATGAGTGCTCACCATTACTTCCGTGATTTCGCCTATTGCGACAGCGGTATGATTCCGTGGTTATTGATTGCTGAGTTAGTCGTCAAGAAAGGTCAGCCATTGTCAGCATTGGTTAGCGAAATGATTGAACGCTACCCTGTGAGCGGCGAAATTAATCGCACCGTCAATAATCCAGAAGGCATCATTGCCGATATTCTTGCGCACTATAAAGATCAAGCGGTAGATATTGATCACACTGATGGCTTAAGTATGAATTTTGATGGCTGGCGTTTTAACGTCCGTATGTCGAATACAGAGCCGTTGTTACGACTGAATGTTGAATCACGTGGTGATGCAGCATTGATGCAGGCGAAAACTGAAGAGTTACTCGCCCGCATCGGCTAGTGCGTTTTCGGAAGCACTTTTGATAGTGCTTTTTTGCTAGTACTTTTTTAATAGTACTTTTTTGATAGTACTTTATTGATGAGCGCTTTATTGTTGAGTAAAGCGCTTAATCCAAAATGCCGTTGTCTTGTCCGTGCTTGCCGAATCATCTCCGGTAAGTGCGGCAAAGATAGGCGTACTCAATTGTTTTCCTAGCTCCACGCCCCACTGATCAAACGCATTAATATCCCAAACAACACTGGCTGCGTAAACTTTATGTTCATAAAGTGCGACGAGCGCTCCTAGGTTGCTGGGCGTTAATTTATCCATGGCAATAATCGTGTTCGGTCGATTACCCGGGCTGGCTTTATGTGATGCTAATTCTGCAATTGCCGCATCCGATAAACCACTGCCAGCAAGTTCTTGTGTTGCTGAAGCTTCACTTTTCCCTTCGGTTAATGCCTTACTTTGTGCCAGACAATTAGCCACTAAGTGCGCTTGCTTGCTGTGCTCATCCGAATGGCTATGCAGCGGTAAGATAAAATCAACGGGAATTAACTCTGTGCCTTGATGCAATAATTGATGGAAAGAATGCTGGCCAATAGTACCGGCGCTGCCCCAAATGGTAGGGCATGTGCGGCTTAATACAGGACTGCCATCCTTATGTACCTGTTTACCGTTACTCTCCATTGTTAACTGTTGCAGGTAATCAGGGAACAAGCCGAGTTCATGACTGTAAGGCAATACTGCCGAGCTGTGTGCATTGCAGAAATTGACATACCACACTTCTAATAAAGCGAGTAAGCAGGGCAGGTTGTTTTCGACCGGTGCTGTTGCAAAATGCTCGTCCATGGCATGTGCGCCATCCAATAACTCTCTAAAACCTTCGTAGCCAATCGCAATAGCAATGGGTAAGCCAATGGCCGACCATAATGAATAGCGACCGCCAACCCAGTCCCACATCGGTAAAATATTGTCGGCATCGACACCAAAGGCCACGGCTTTTTCAACATTCGAAGACACGGCAATAACGTGTTTACTCAAATCGCTTTGTGGAATCGCTTCTAATAACCAGCGTCTCGCTGAGAGCGCATTCTCTAGCGTTTCGGTGGTATTAAATGATTTTGACGAAATAAGAATAAGCGTGCTTGCTGGTTTTAAGCCTTGCAATACCGTTTCAAGATCACGGGGGTCTATGTTCGCGACAAAATGAACTTTTGGCCCATCAGTTGTCATGCTGCTAAGTGCATTACAGGTCATTCTAGGACCAAGATCGGAGCCGCCAATGCCGATATTCACCACGTCGGTAATCTCAGTATCATTGCTGCCACGCCAACTTTTATTTCGAAGGTTGTCCGCAAGCGCTTTAATTTTTTGCTGTGTTTCGCCAACGTCAGCGCGAGTTTGTGCGCTATCGGGAAGGCGTAAGGCAGTATGATGAGCAGCCCGCGCTTCCGTATTATTGACTTCTTCACCGGCAATAAGCTGGTTAATCTTTTCTGGCATACCTTGGGTTTTAGCCAGCGCTACCAATTCATCAACAATCACTTGATTAACAAAATTGCGGGAAAGATCAACCGATAGACCTGCGGCATCGATACATTGTCCGCCATTGGCGGACAAATCATTGAGCTGCTCAATAGATTGCGATTGGTATTGGGCATGAAGTTTAGCGAGTTTTTGCCAATGGGGAGTGTTGGTCGGGCTTGCTTTTACATTTCTCATTATATTTTCACATCTAAAATCAGTTGCTAAGGAATTATTTACTGGATTGTGCACTCTAAATGCTACTTTTTTGATGTGAGATGGTCACATCAATGGACTTAATCAAGGTCTATTCAGGATCAAGCGCAAACTGGTTGCAGGGTAAGCATATTGTCACACGTTCGAATTTTTCGTCATTATATCCCGTCCCCCTTTCTTTTGCTCGGCGCAATTGAGCTATTTTTATTGCTTTGTTCTGCCGTGGTAGGGAATGAGCTCCGGTCTCGTTATTGGGGTTTGGTGGTTAGCTATGACTCAACTCTTATGGCGAGCGCCTTGGTGTATGCCGGTATTTTGCTGGCCAGCACTATGGCGATGGGTGTTTATAGCACCAGTTATCGTGAAGGCACTGTTGCCATGATCGTTCGCACGGTAGCGAGTTATTGTTTGTTGGGCTGTGCAGCACTCACCATTCTTTATTATCTAGCGCCTTTTCTTGAGATGGGACATGGCGTATTGGCTTATTCCGTTGTTATCTCTCTGGTCATTGTGCCACCTGTCCGTTGGTTATTTTTTAGGTTAGTCAGTAGTGAATCGCTGAGTTCGCGCGTTTTAGTGCTAGGTACGGGTAAGCGCGCTAGACAATTGGAGGAGCGCGTATTGGCAAGCCATAGAGGCGTTGCAACCATTGTCGGTTATGTGAAAACCAATACTGTTGAAGAAACGTTAGTAGAAGGGCGAGTGTGCTCGCATACCCAATCGCTAGTGGATATTGCGCAGCATTACGATGCTAACGAGATTGTCGTGGCTTTGGATGAGAGAAGAACACGCGAAGGAGTGGTATTTCCACTCGATGAGCTACTTGATTGCAAACTACTTGGCATCCATGTGGTCGAAGCGGTGACTTTTTATGAGCGCGAGTTGGGCATTCTAGAAATCAGTGAAATGCGCTTGGGCTGGATGGTTTTTGCTTCAGGCTTTACGAATAGCGTTGTCTGGGATTGGATTAAGCGAGGATTTGACATATTTGTTGTCATATCTATCGCACTGCTGACTTGGCCATTAATGATGGTCGCGGCGCTAGCAACGCTTATCGAGACAGGTCGCCCCATTATCTATAAGCAAGTGAGAGTCGGCTTAAACGGTTTGCCGTTTGAAATTTATAAATTTCGGAGCATGCGCACCGATGCAGAAATTCAAGGCAAGGCCATATGGGCAGGCGCTAATGATAATCGAGTTACCAAAGTGGGAGCGTTTCTTCGCAATACGCGTATAGATGAATTGCCGCAACTTTATAACGTTTTAGTGGGTGACATGAGTATTGTTGGGCCAAGGCCAGAGCGACCAGAGTTTGTCGACGATTTAAATACGCAGTTAGCATTTTATCCTGAGCGGCATCGCGTTAAACCAGGATTAATGGGTTGGGCGCAGCTAAATTATCCCTATGGTGCCTCGGTAGCAGATGCCGCAGAGAAATTAAGATACGACCTTTACTACGTGAAAAATCGTAGTTTGTTATTGGACTTAGTGATTATGGTGCAAACCGTTCAAGTGATATTACTCGGCACAGGAGTGAGGTGACAATGTTTTTTGATCAGCAAGAAGTAAAGGCGCGGCGATATTATTTCGGTAGCTTGGTATTGGCTTTTTATTTATTGGCTTCATGCTCTAGTAGCATCAGTACCGTGCCTCCCGAAGCGATTGTTTACGATGATACGGTTTATACCATTGGCGCCGGTGATCAATTGCGAATTGATGTTTGGAAAAGCCCTGAGTTATCAACCGAAGTGCCGGTTCGCCCTGATGGCATGATTACGCTGCCTTTAGTGGGTGATATACAAGCGCGAGGCCTAACGGCAGAAGATCTTGGCGACTCAATCACTGTCAAACTCAGTGATTATATTAGAACGCCTCAGGTAACAGTGATTGTAGCTAACCCTGCCAGTGCAGAATTTGAATTGAGGGTGCGAGTTACAGGTGCAGTCAATCAACCTACCAGTATCCCGTATAACAAAGGGATGACCGTTTTAGATGTTGTGCTTGCCGCCGGTGGCACCACGATTTATGCAGCGCAGAATAATGCATTGCTATATAGAAAAAACGCAGAAGGAATTGTTACGGCTTATACAGTGCGCTTAAAAGATATTTTTGAGCGAGGGAAGTTAGAGACTAATTATGCGATTCAGCCGTCAGATATTATTACCGTTCCCGAAAGAAATTTTTAAAGCTATTTTAATGTTGTTTTTTAAGGGTAATTAATGGATTTACTATTTGTTTTACAGCTATTAAGGAATATTTTAAAGGAATTATGGCTGCATAAATATTTGTCGCTATTTTCTGGTATTGCTATCGCGTTTTCCATTTTAATGTTCGGCTATTTATGGCAAGAAAAATATCAGGTTTCCACAACCCTATATGCCGATAGTCAAAATATTATTCAGCCCTTATTAGAAGGGCAGGCGCAAGTAACAAGAGTTGAAGATAAGAGCCAGGTCGTAAAAGATTTGATGTTATCGCAACGCGCGATGGAAAAAATTATTATCGAACAAGGTTTTTTATCAGAAAACGATAACGCTGCTACTCAGGCCGAAAAAATCTCTGATTTAAGAGATGATGTTAATGTTTCTATGCTAGGTAAAAATTATATAGGTGTAAGCTTCTCGGATACTAATCCAGACCGTGCTTATAATGTAATTACTCATTTAGTTGATTATTTTATTCGCGAAAGCTCAGCCACTAAGCGTAGTGAGAGTAAGCAGGCATTTTTGTTTATAGAAAAACAATCGAATGCTTATAAAGAACAGCTAAGGCTTGCCGAAGAAAAACTAAAACAGTTTAAAGCCACCAATCTTGACGGTACAGAATCCAGTGTCGCGGCTAAGGTTGAAGATTTACGAACCAGTATTAGTGATATTGAATTGGATTTAGAGCAAGCGACTTCTCGTGTTGATTCTCTCGTTGTTCAAGTTAAAAAAGAAGATCGTTATCTGACTAAAAAAGCGAAGGCCGACGAATATAAAGAGCGAATTGCCGAGGCGGTTGCGCGTTTGGATAATTTACGGTTATCACTTACGGATAACCACCCCGATGTTATTAATTTGCGGCAGCATATTTCAGGCCTTTATGATGCAGTCGAAAACCCTAGCGCATCGAGTGGAAGTGTTTCCAATAGTGTCGGCAGCAATGAAAACCCTGTCTATGATGAGCTTCGCGCTCAATTAGCTGCTGCACAAGTTGAAAAAGATGCCATTGAAAAAAGACTGAAGTCAATGAAGGTAAGGCTTAGTCAAGAATACGCAAGAGCAAAGCGTGTGGCAGAAAGAAATGCTGAATCATCAGAATTAACGCGTGATTACGATGTCACAAAACGTCTGTATGAAGATTTGTTAGGCCGTAAAGAAAAAGCACGTTTATCAATGACCTTAGATATTGAAGGTCAGGGCGTGACTTATAAAATTCAAGAGCCTGCAAAATATCCGTTAAATCCTAGCGGTTTACGATTTATTCATTTTGTGATTCTCGGTTGTTTAGCGGCCGTTATTGTCCCTGTCGGCTTAGCGGGAGTGTATGTTTTTCTGGATCCGAGAATTCGTTTTCCTGACACCTTACATCATGTTACTGATGTACCGGTTTTGGGTGTGGTGCCGCATATGATTTCAAACCCAGTATTACGTGTGCGTGATAATGATATTAAATTTATTTTGAGTATTATTTTTCTGGCTGCTTCCTTGTACTTTGGTCTTGTCGCTTACTTTGTATTGTGGAGTTCATAGGATATGAGCCAAGAAAATAAACCCTATGATTCATCTAAAGCCGTTGTAGATGTTCGAGAAGTCAAAGATCGGCTGTCGCGACAAGAAATTCGCGAGATGGCCGATATTTTTCGGCTGGGAGAAGATGACTTAGAAGAGAAAAAGCTTATCTATCCTCGTATGCGTGATAAGCGAGTTCTCAATGTATTTCGTGATATTCGTACCAAGTTAATTGAAAAGTCAGGGAATAAAAATTTCACTTTAATGGTGACTTCGGTCTGTGAAGAGGGCGGGAGTACCTTTGTTGCCAATAATCTTGCCGCATCTATTGCGCTCGACCAAGGTAAAACGGCTCTTATAGTCGATTGTAATTTATATTCACCTGCCAGCAGTCAATTATTAGATGGCGATCATATTGGTTTTTCAGATTTTCTAGAATCGCCTACGGTCTCCATCGAAAATATAATCTATGCCACAGGAATCCCTCGACTACGTCTAATTCCTATTGGAAAGTCATTAGATATAAGCCCTGAGTACTACACTTCTTATCGAATGAAACAGTTTACGGAGGAGTTGAGTCGTCGCTATTCCGATCGTTACGTTATTTTAGATGTGCCCCCTGTTGGATCAACCACCGATGCTCGTATCTTGGCTGATTGTTGTGACTTCGTCGTGTTGGTTGTACCGCATGGCAAGGTCACGAAAGATCAATTAAAAAAATCAATCGCTAATTTTGATAGCGATAAATTAATAGGCATCATTTTTAATAATTAATTTTTATTCTTTATTGTAAAACCTTGATTGAGAAAGCGTTCTGATGGAAATATCAATACGTGATGCAACAGCAGCAGATGCTGAGTTTTTAGCATGGGTGATATTAACCGCTGCGCGCGGTCACTTGGATAAGCCTTCGGTATGGGAGCGTGTTTTTTCTGGCCCAGAGCAAGAAAGAATGGGTCTTTTAGCGAAGCTAGTTATCGCAGAGCCACGTTGCATTGCACATTATGAGGGCTTTGTTATTGCAGAACATAAGGGTGCACCTATCGCTGCAGCTTGTGGCTATATTCCTGCAGAGCGGACACCCGAAGACTTTACTTCGGCTTTGTTATACGTCGTTGAAGAGGCTGGCTGGAATCACCAGCAGCAGGTTGATTTGCTTGCAGGCTTTGGCGTTTTTTCTCGCTGCTTACCTATGGGTTATGAGCGAGAGTGGGTGCTTGAATATATTGCTACAAAGCCGGAATTTCGTGGTTTGGGAGTGACACATGAGCTACTCAAAGATTTACTTGAATGTGGCCGAGAGGCGGGTGTAGAAAAAGCGAGAGTGGCTTATTTTATAGGTAATGAAGCGGCTAAAAAAAGTTATAGAAAGCTAGGCTTTAAAGAAGTTAATGAAATGGT
>JABIQF010000034.1 GCA_018668095.1 Cellvibrionales bacterium | reverse complement strand
CCAAGTATGACTTCTAAGATCATATCTATTAGCCGCTAACCTTATGTGTTTTTCTTAAACGCTATTTTTAAACTGTCGTCCTAAACTCTCATCTAGAACTCTCGCCAAAAACTCTCGTAAAGCCCATCATAAGGAGGTTTTTAAAACACAGCCTTACTTAAAGCGTTAGCTTAAATGATAGCCTGCTTCAGCTTGTCTCTTCTAGCTACTATTTATATAGCGAAATCTGAGCCGAAGCAGGTTATAAGCATTGATTACAATGGCTTGCAGGGTATTTCAAGAAAATGCTTAAAGCCGAGAACTCGACAAATGTAAATTTATTCGACGCAGTTCACACTTCTTATTGGCAGGTTTATGGGTGACTTTACTGGATATCGGTCTGTTTAAGGATAGATTCAATTGTCTGAGGGCCAACCAGTTTGGCATGCAGCTTTCCGTCGCGAGCGAATAAGTAGGTGGTTGGAAGTGATGCAGGCCTAGAAAGTCGTAATATATCGGCAGGATCATTTTCCAGTAGATCAAAATCAATCTTCATTCTTGCTGCCAGTTCGATTAACGCCTGACCTTTAATACGATCAAAATTAACCGCAACCACATCTAACTCATTACTATAGTCAGTATCGAGTTTATTAAGCTCGGGAATTTCCTTAATACAGGGCGCACACCATTCAGCCCAGTAATTAAGAATCAGCCATTTACCTTTATAATTATCAATTGAAAACTCAGCGGCCGAATGACCGTCTTTTTCAGCAGTGCCGCAGCCGCTTAAAAGCAATAATAGTGAAAAAATTAAGCATTGAGGTAAGCGAGCATTGAGTAACATATTTCGACCTTTCTGATTCCTGATGATTTATCTGTGCAGACAAATTTATTGTATACTGCCGCGCGAACGACCTGCAAAGCGTAGCGGGTATATTGTCATTATTCAGTATGCAGGATTATCTTAATGAATGATTTTAGTATTTACCACAATCCACGTTGCTCGAAGTCACGGCAAACTCTCGCTCTGCTTAAAGAGCATGGGGTTGATCCAGATGTTATCTTGTACTTGGATACCCCTCCTAAGGCCAGCCAGTTAAAAGCCGTTATTGCTAAGCTTGGTATTACTGCTAGAGCATTGCTCAGAAAGGGTGAGGGTGATTATAAAGAGCAAGGTTTAGCTGATAAAACCCTTACAGAGGCTCATTTGATTAAAATGATGTGTCAATTCCCCAAGCTAATCGAGCGACCTATTGTAATCAAAGGCGATAAAGCAGTGCTTGGCAGGCCGCCAGAAGATGTTTTGTCGCTAATATAATACGTTTAGAAAGCGTGAACAGAGCATTACTTAGCTCTAAGCACTATAGATAAAAAAAAATATAGATAAAAAACAGATAGGCTACAGCCAATAATTGACTCAAGTAAAGAGAACAAACAGCATGAGTGACCCCTATATTTTAGTGCTTTACTACAGCCGTGGCGGTGCTACAGCACAAATGGCTGAGCATATAGCTGCAGGTATCAACCAAGTGACTGGGCAGCGAGCGCTAGTAAGAACAGTACCACCGGTGAGTGATAACATCGCTGATAATCAAAGTGATATCCCCGATAATGGGCCACTTTATTGTAGCGAAGAAGATTTGCGACACTGCAGTGGTGTGATACTCGGTAGCCCTACACGCTTTGGCAATATGGCTGCGCCACTTAAATATTTTATTGATTCAACCAGCAGCCTTTGGCTGAGTGGGGATTTAATCAATAAGCCCGCTGCCGTATTTACGTCAACTTCAAGCATGCATGGCGGCAATGAATCGACACTTTTGACCATGCTCCTGCCTTTGATGCATCACGGCATGGTTGCTGTAGGCATTCCTTATAGTCATGCCTCGCTTCATAATACACAAACGGGGGGCACACCTTATGGCGCATCCCATGTTGCCGGTGCTGACGGTAAACTTGCCATCAGTGATGATGAAATTAATCTGTGTAAGGCCTTGGGTGAGCGCGTTGCTACTATTGGCCTTGCGTTAGAGAATCATTAAGCTTCTCATATTCGACGCTAATGACAATAATGAATACACTGAAAAACATTAATTATCCTAATACCATAAAATAAACAGGTAAAGCATGACATTAATTCCAGGCTCAATAACACAAAAATATCGCTGGGCTCATAACGTCACAGTACTGAGTTATTTAATGCTGTTAGCGATGATGTTTTATGGCTGCTGGTTTTTCGGACCGGCTGAGATAGTTCCTAAATTAGTATTATGGTTATTAATATCTTCTGGGCTATTATTAATTGTGAAGGGGCTTTTTGCGGGTAAAAAACGCAGCTATATTTGGTACTGTTATATTCTTTTAATGTATTTTATTTTCTGTGTTCAGTTCTTATTTTCGGGTGGCACTGTTTCTGAAGATACGATTACGCAAGTGGTTCAATCATCAGCGGCTTGGCATGAAATTGTCGCTATGACAGCTATTTTAGTCGGTTTTACCACCGCTATTTTAGCTTCACGATGGGTCGATAGTGCAGGGCAAGATTAAACGAGTAAGTTACCGATTATTCGTTTAATGTAATAGGACGCTAAGCAAGATCATCAGGTAATTCCAATCGCCATTGCTCAAAGCCGCCATCCACTGAGTATACGGTTGTAAAGTCCTGCTGAATAAAGAACTGACTCGCTTGTTGGCTAGAATTACCGTGATAGCAATAAATCACTAACGCGGCATCGGGGTTAGCTTCGGCTACAAAATTCATTAAATTACTATTATCGATATGCGCGGCATTTTTTATATGCGCTTCAGCGTATGCTTCGGAATCACGCACATCAATTATTTGCGTGGTCTCTAGCTGACAAATCTCGCTAGCTTG
>JABIQF010000047.1 GCA_018668095.1 Cellvibrionales bacterium | reverse complement strand
TTTGAATAAAATTCTCATAGCCCTCTATGCCTAATCCCGAACGTCCTAAAGCACTTACCACTCCAGTTGTTACCGTATTTTCAAGACCAAAGGGGTTGCCAATCGCTATAACGAAATCACCCTGCTGCAAAAGCTCAGAGTCAGCCATTTTTAACTCAGTCAAATTTTTCGCCTTAATTTTTAGCACAGCAATATCCACTTCAGGATCACCGCCAATCAATGTTGCCTCAAAACTTCGCTTATCATCTAAGCTCACATGAATTTCATCAGCGCCATTAACAACATGATAATTAGTGATTACCGTGCCATTCGCTGCATCAATAATGACACCAGAACCGGCACTCTGAGTGCGCCGCTGCTGCGGCTGTCGATTGTTAGGCGCGCCAAAAAAATGCCTAAAAACAGGATCGTTTAATAAGGGATTATTTACCTGCTTGGTTGCAAATGTTGAAATATTTACTACCGCAGGGTTAACCTTTTTTAGCAATGGAGCAAGACTCGGCAATGCCTGACTCTCACCATCAAAAGCAGGTAGTGCTGCCGGTAGTACTACCGGCAGTACTGCATAGGCACGAAAGACAAAAAGCATATTGATAAGCATAATAGCTACCAGCGACCGACCGAAAAATCGAAAACTCATTCTGTTAACTCCTAAAATTTAATTTATTGATAAACAAGCTATTGAGGCTAAAAAGGGCTTTACTGACATATTATTAAAAATTATTGCGGCAAGCTGTGAGTGATTAATTACGACTGCCGACAGCAAAATCACCTGACTAGTAAAGACAGCAGTTATAGCTAAATCGTTCCCGGCAAATACGTCCTCCATAGTAGAGGGATAAATATTGCTCAAATCACCACAGTTCAGACACCTAAATAACCAATATGCCGCTAGCACATACGACAGAAATAAGTAAAATAGATCACTATTCAGAAACCTGCAAGCCATACGTTACTAGATAAACGGTTAATTATTATGAATTGGACAAACTCTCGCAGCAGCTCTAATCGAACTCGTATGCGCCGCATGCGCAGTGCTGATTTTTCTCGCCAATTGATGCAAGAAAATATCGTTAGCCCAGCCGATTTCATATATCCCGTGTTTGTTCTTGATGGCAGCAATCGCCGCGAGGCAATCCCATCAATGCCAGGTATTGAGCGTCTCAGCATTGACCTACTTTGCAAAGAGGCAAAACATATTGCCTCATTAGGGATTCCCGCCATTGCGTTATTCCCCGTGATCGATAATCAAAAGAAATCATTAAAAGCCGAAGAAGCATGGAATGTGAATGGCTTAATTCAGAATGCCATTAAGGCATTAAAGGACAGCGTGCCCCAGCTAGGAATCATGACTGATGTAGCACTCGACCCTTATACCTCGCATGGTCAAGACGGCATTATTGATGACAACGGCTATGTCTTAAATGACATCACCGTCGCAGCCCTTGTAAAGCAAGCACTTTCACATGCAGATGCAGGCGCCGATATTGTTGCACCATCAGATATGATGGATCATCGAATTGGAAAAATTCGAGACACACTTGAAGCAGCTAATCACACTAACACTAAAATCATGGCGTACTCAGCTAAATACGCATCAAGTTTTTACGGTCCATTTAGAGATGCTGTAGGCTCAGGACAAAACCTTGGTGCCGCCGATAAATTCAGTTACCAAATGGATCCTGCCAATGGTGATGAAGCCTTACAAGAAATCGCCTTAGATCTTGATGAAGGCGCAGATATGGTTATGGTGAAGCCCGGCATGCCTTACCTTGATATTGTTTACCGCGTTAAACAGCAATTCGGTGTTCCTACCTTTGCGTATCAAGTCAGTGGTGAATACGCCATGATTCAAGCCGCCGCAGCTAATGGCTGGTTAGAAGCTGATAAAGTGATGATGGAATCATTAGTCGCATTTAAGCGTGCCGGTGCCGACGGTGTACTCACTTACTTTGCAAAAAATGCAGCAGAACTTCTGAATTAGGCCACATATATCTGGCTTATTATTTTTAGCAATAGCTATTAAATAAAACCGATACATTTTTATGAGAGAAAACGAAATCAATAACCTCAAAAAAAGCCTCATACTCTTAACCTCTTTCTTTGCGGTATCTTCCTGCTCGTTAATAGGAATACAAAATGAAGAAGGCCCCGAATATGAGGTTCTTATAAAAGAAGGTGAATTTGAAATACGCCAATACTCATCTTATGTCATAGCAGAAACAACCGTTGAAGGTGACATTGATAATGCTTCAGGTGATGCCTTTAGAATTCTTGCTGGCTATATTTTTGGTAACAACAAAGGTGAGAATAAAATAGCCATGACCTCTCCCGTTGAGATGAAGCAGCGCTCAACAAAAATCGCTATGACCTCACCGGTTGAAATGCAACAAAACAATAATAGCTTTACCATGCGCTTTTCAATGCCATCAAAATATAAAATAGAAGACTTACCTGTACCCTTAGATTCACGTATTAAATTCGAAGTGATTAAAGCTGAAGTGCGAGCTAGCAATAGGTATAGCTGGCTTAACTCTAGAGCAAAAAGTTTAAAAAAATCAAAAGAGCTTAGAACTTGGCTTCAGAATCATGGCAACTACACAGCTAATAAAGACTACATAGTAGCTGGCTATAATCCGCCATGGACCCTACCCTTTTTCAGACGCAATGAAGTTCATATAGTATTGAGGTCAGATATTTAATTTTTTTTTATTCGCTTTATTATTAAATGAAATAAAGATGACTATGAATGACTCATTAACGATAAATACTCGGAAAACATCACTACTAATTAACTTAGTACTGAGTGTTATTTTTTTTTCGACATTCACTTCTACCGCAATAGCGAATGACGCTGTTACTGCCGAAGTCTCTAGTCCAAACAAATGGACACCCTCAAAACAAAAAGACGGTATTAGCAGCTACACGCGCAAAATCCTTGATTCAAAATACAAAGCCGTTAGAGGCGAGACCATTCTGCCTGTATCTACGGCCCGATTATTTGCTGCGATTAATGATGCTCCTGCCTGCCCTGAATGGGCCGACACTTGTAAAGAATCTTATATTCACCAAGAAATATCTAAGCATGAATTTTTTATCTACACCTTAAACGACTTACCTTGGCCAGTTAAAGATAGAGATGTACTCGCTCATGTAAAATGGACGCAGGACAGTGAAGGTGCAATTGTAATGCATAGCAAGGCAGTGAAAAATAAAGTGGCAAAGATAAAAGGCACTGTGCGAATAGAGTTGGCAACGGCACAGTGGCGCTTTATGCCGCTAGATGATGGCAGGACAGCTGCTAGCTTCGAAATACATATGGACCCAAATGGCAACATTCCAAGCTGGCTACTGAACAGGCTTATACTTAACTCGCCTTTTAGTACTTTTGATAATCTAGCCAAACAGGCCGCTAAAGAGAAATATGC
>JABIQF010000147.1 GCA_018668095.1 Cellvibrionales bacterium | reverse complement strand
TAGGCTATAAAAAAAACGGGCCTAGTTATAAGAATAACTGGCCCGTTTATTATTTATCAATACGCTATTCAAAACAGCATACTATTTATAGCAGCGTATTATTAATAGCACATTTTTTAGATTGAATCTGAAATCAACTCATTCAAGACAATCGTTTCATTTCGATCTGGCCCAGTCGATACAATATCGACGCGAGTTTCAATCAATGTTTCTAAACGCTTAATATAATTTTTGGCTTCTATCGGCAAATCATCAAATGATTGCGCCCCCACTGTCGATGTTGACCAGCCTGGCATTTCTTCGTAAACCGGAATCAGTTTTTCAAAGTAATCACTGTCAATTTCTAACGGCAAAGCATTACCTTGATCATCTTGATAACCCGTACAAATTTTAACGACTTCCAAACCATCAAGTACATCAAGCTTTGTTAAACAAATACCTGAAATACTATTGATTTGTACAGCGCGTCTTACCGCCATGGCATCAAACCAACCGCAGCGACGTGAGCGACCAGTAGTGGCACCAATCTCATTGCCTTTAACACCTAAATGCTCACCGATATCATCATGCAGCTCAGTTGGGAAAGGGCCAGAACCCACACGTGTGGTATAGGCTTTTGTAATACCCAAAACATAATCTAAATACAACGGGCCTACACCACTACCCGAAGGTGCGCCACCGGCAGTGGTATTTGAAGATGTGACGTAAGGATAAGTACCATGATCAATATCTAATAGCGAACCTTGCGCACCTTCAAACAAGACTGATTTACCTTCACGGCGATACTCATGCAAAGTCTCAACTACGTCGGCCATCATCGGCGTGAGTATTGGCACTAACGCTAAGGCATCATCAATCGTTTTTTGCACATCGACTGCGTCAACTTTATAGTATTGCGTGAGTGTAAAGTTATGCAGATCCATAACCTCACGTACTTTTTCAGCAAATTTTTCTGGGTTGCGTAAATCACCTAGGCGAATACCGCGACGCGCGACTTTATCTTCATACGCCGGCCCAATACCACGACCCGTAGTACCAATTTTTGCATTACCGCGGGCAATTTCTCGCGCCTGGTCTAATGCAATATGGTAAGGAAGAATTAACGGGCAAGAGGTACTTAGCAATAATTTTTCTGCTACGTTTACGCCTTCTGCTTTTAACTCACCCATTTCTTTAAGTAAGGCTTCTGGACTCAACACAACACCGTTACCAATTAAACAGGTAACGCCATCATGTAAAATACCTGATGGAATTAAGTGTAATACGGTTTTCTTACCATTGATTACTAAGGTATGACCGGCGTTATGACCGCCCTGAAAGCGCACCACAGCATCTGCTTTTGTAGTGAGCAAATCAACGATTTTACCTTTGCCTTCATCGCCCCATTGTGTGCCGAGGACAACAATATTTTTATTCATACTCAATTTTCTCAACGACTGCATTTATCTTTAAACTGTCTAGCCTTTCAACTACGGACAATCACTTAATTTTTTCAACAACCCAATTACCGGCTTTTTGCACCAGTAAACTTGTTGGTGTTTCTGTTCCCGCTTCACCGTTAAAAATAACGATTTCACCGGCGCTTCTTAGCTGACTCACGTAATTCCATAGTGATTCATCATCACTATTGGGTGCAGCAATAATTTCTCGCGCTGAATTAATTGGCTGGGCAGCTAATATTGCACGGCTACCTAAAAAATCAATCAAGGCTTTTATATCTGTATTGAAACCGGTTGCCGATCGCTCGGATCCGAATACCTTGCCAATATTGTCATAGCGACCACCATTGGCTAATGCCAAACCATGGCCATCGGCATAGGCCGCAAACACTAAACAGGTGTGGTATTCGTAGCCGCGAATTTCTGCCAAATCAAAATAAACCTCAACCGCAGTAAAGCGCTGCGATATAACCTCAGCCACTTGTGTGAGTTGATCGATAGCTTCAACAACACCTTGACCCAACGAACCTAGCAAGGCTTTAGCCTCAACTAACACACTGGCACCGCCACACAAGCTCGGTAACTGATACAGTGTTTCAGTAATGGCATGCCCCGCCAACAAGCTCGGCAATAAGCATTTTAAATCAGGCAATGACTTGCGCTGAATGGCATCAAATATTAGCGCTAAATCATCTTGCTCTAATTCTGGCGCCGCTGCCTGAATAGCTTCACGCACGGCGTTATAAATCGATACATGGCCTAAATCTAGCGTTAGCTTACAAAGCCCTTTACTGGCAGTGCCATGCGCCGAAGTAAACTCACTATCAATAAGCTGAAGCGTTTCAAGCAGTAATGATATCACTTCAATATCTGCAGATATTGAAGCGTCACCGTATATTTCTGCGCCAATTTGCATTGGGCATCGTGATGCCATTAATGTTTTAGGGCGCGTGTGTAGTACGCTACCGGCATAACAAAGACGACGAATACCTTCTGCCTTGAGGCTGTGAGCATCAATTCGAGCCGTTTGCGGCGTAATATCAGCTCGCACGGCCATACTTTTACCGCTTATTTGATCTGTTAGCCGAAAGCTCTGGGTTTCAATATCTTTACCCATGCCAATTAATAATGAGTCGGTAAACTCAATTAATGGCGGAACAACTAACTGATAGCCCCAACTTTTCAGTAAATCCAGAATATTACGGCGCAGCTGCTCGGCAACCGCTGCCCGCTCGGGTAGCAATTCATCCACACCTTCTGGCAGCATCCAACGATCGACACTAGTCATGTGAAACACCTACTTTTGATAAGCCTTTTAATTAACAACATAGAGCAGGATAACACCCGTTATCATGCTCGCTAAACCTATACGGCGAATTGTACTATCACTTAACACTAACATGTTAGCCAACATCTCTCGCCATTTATGGGGAGCAATAAAAGGTAGCATGCCTTCTATCACTAACACTAAACAGCCTGCCACTAACAATTCCTGCCACATTAATTGATAACCTATTCGGCTTTTGATCACTGGATCTTTAAACGTAAAAAAGCCGGGTAGGCAGTGAATGCCATCCCGGCTTACCGGTGGAGTCTTAAACCGGCTTATTTACCGTCAACGCTATTCAGGTAACGGAAGTAGTCACTGTCTGGATCAACTAACAACACATCACTTTTACTTGAGAATGATGCTTCATACGCTTTGAGACGACGTGAGAAAGCATAGAACTCTTTGTCTTTATTATACGCATCGGCATAAATTGCCGCTGCTTTTGCATCACCTTCACCGCGAGTATGCTCGGCTTGACGATAAGCATCGGCTTCGATAACGACTTTTTCTCTATCGGCATCAGCACGAATTTTCTCGGCCAATTCTAAACCTTCTGAGCGATATTGCTGCGCTTCTTTTTCACGATCGGCACGCATACGATTAAATACCGCTGAGCTTACCTCTTGTGGAAAATCAATTCGCTTAACACGTACATCTATAATTTCGATACCAAAATCGACAATGGTCGCTTCATGTAAACCTTTAGTGAGTTTAGCCATCATTTGATCGCGCTCACCAGCAACCACTTCATGCAAAGTTCTTATGCCGATTTCATCACGCAAGTTATTATTAACTCGGTTAGCTAATAATATTTTTGCGCGCTCTTCATCGCCGTTAGTTGCACGATAATATTTGCTGACATCAACAACGCGCCATTTGATAAACGAATCCACTTCTAAACGTTTTTTCTCTAACGTATAAAAACTTTCAGGACGCGCATCAAGCGTTAACAATCGAGCATCCACTTTGCGAATTTCATCGGCAAAAGGAATTTTAACGTGTAAACCCGGCTTAATATTTTCGCCAACTAACTGACCAAAGCGTAATTTAACCGCGGTTTCAACTTCCATAACGCGATAAAAAACACTCGAAGAAGCGAGCAATAATAAAGCAAGAATAAGAATAAATACTGGTAATCTATTTGACATTATCGTGTCTCCGTTCGACGAGCGCGAATCTGTTCTTGACGTAAGCGCTCTATCACTTCATTCGCAACTTGACCGACTAAATCATTCGATCGAGATTCGCCGTTAGTAGAAGGTGCCGTTTGTGAAACAATTTTATCCAATGGCAAATACATCATGTTATTACCACCTTCAACATCGATAAGCACTTTAGATACATTGCCCATCACTTTTTCTACCGAGTTCAAATACAAACGCTCACGTGTTACTTCTGGCGCTTTGCGATACTCTTCAAACAGTTTTTCAAAACGCTGCGCTTCACCATCGGCCTCGGCCACTAAGCGCTCTCGGTAACCAATCGCTTCTTGCATAATACGCTGTGCTTTACCGCGCGCTTCAGGCACGATGCCGTTAGCATACGTTTTCGCTTCATTCACAAAACGGTCTTTATCTTCTTTCGCCGAAATAACATCATCAAATGCCGACTTAACCGCTTTAGGTGGCTCCGCTTTTAAGATGTTAACTAAGGTGATGGCAATACCTGTTTCATAACTGTCTAGGTATTTCTGCAAGCGCTCTTTTGTTTCTTGCGCCATGGCCTGACGACCTTCAGAAAGTACATCACTTGAAACGGTGCTGCCCACAACGTGACGAATGGCACTGTCGGTTGCATGATGTAAGCTAGTGATAGGGTCGCGTACGTTAAGAACAAATTTCTTTGGCTCAGGAATTGTGTATTGAACCGAAATAGGCACTTCTACAATATTCTCATCTTTAGTGAGCATTAAGCCGCGAGCATGATAATCCTGCTCTTGAGTTACCAGTACGGTGTAACGCTGGTCAATAAACAATGGGTTCCAATGCAGACCTGGTCCTACGGTCTCATGAAATTGACCGAGTCGTAATACAACGGTTCGTTCTTTCTCATTGACCTGATAGAAACCGGCAAAGCCCCAAACAACCGTTAATACAATAACGACTAAACCGATTAGCCCTTTAGGCATATCGCCTCCTGATCCTGATCCCGAACGACGATTACCGCCTGAACCACCAAAAATACCGGAGATTTGAGCTTTGAGCTTATTCAGCGCTTCATCGAGATCGGGAGGACCTTGATCTTGCTGGCTCCATGGGTCATTACTTTTAGGGCCGTCTTGACGACCGCCGTTTTTATCCGAGTTATTTCCCGGTTCATTCCAGGCCATTACTGACTCCTGAGATTAAATAGACGTTCTGTTAATAGACGCCGCTAAGTGATTGCACAAATAATATACACCTCACGAGAGATGCATTGCGTTGTGCAATGCTGAGCAACGTCCGAAAATTCGACTTTTATAAAGGAATAGCACGAGTCCTATTATCCCTATAAAGCCGCGTGATTGTAGCAAAAAAATACCCCGTCTTGGATGAGCATCAGCAATGATGAACAGCTCTTACGGAATTAGTACCGTCTTTATTTACCGTTTTAAAATTATTCGGGCAGCGACACATTCGCCGACGCCATTAATCGGGCCAAATCATCACGAGGAAAGCATAAATCGAGCTGATACTCGCCCTGCTCAGATACGGCCTCATTGGTCACCGCCCCCACTGAATACAATTGCGCACGTAACTTTGCCTCATAAGGCGCTAAACAGAGAGTGCCACGCCAAAATGCGCCGCCCAATAATTCAGCTAACGCAGCAACTAAGCCATCGACGCCCGCGCCACTTTGTGCCGACAACCACACTCTATAGGGCATATCTTCACTGTCGGTGCCGGCCTTATCAATATGAGGCTGCACAGTCGGCAGACAATCAATCTTGTTCATCACGTGTAAAACAGGCAGCTCTCCGGCGCCTATTTCAACCAATACTTCGTCTACTGCACGTATATTCTCGTTCACATCTTCGGCAGAGGCATCAATCACATGCAGTAATAAGTCGGCCTCGGCCGCTTCTTCTAATGTCGCTTTAAAAGCAGCGATTAGCTGATGCGGCAAATCACTCACAAAGCCTACCGTATCGGCCAATATCACTTTCCCTATTTGAGGTAAGTTAACTGACCTCAGCGTAGGATCTAATGTGGCAAACAGCTGATCGGCGGCATAAACCGTGGCCTGCGACACTTTATTAAATAAGGTTGATTTACCCGCATTGGTATAACCGACCAATGCAATCGTAGGTAGCTCAGCGCGTTTGCGTGCTCGCCTACCCTGCTGTCGCTGCGAATTTACTTTCGTTAAGCGACCACTTATCCATTTAATACGCTCGCGCAATAAGCGTCGATCAGTTTCTAATTGAGATTCACCCGGACCGCGTAAACCGATGCCGCCTTTTTGACGCTCAAGGTGAGTCCAACCGCGCACTAATCGTGTTGATATGTGCCTGAGTTGCGCTAACTCAACCTGCAATTTACCCGCATGACTACGAGCGCGCTGAGCAAAGATATCCAAGATTAAGCCGGTGCGATCTAACACCTTGCAGCACAGCTCTTGCTCTAAGTTTCTTTCTTGCGAAGGACTTAACGAATGGTTAAACATCACCACATCAATTTTGCATTGCTCAACTAAGGCTTTAATTTCTGCAACCTTACCTGTGCCAATAAAAAATTTGGGCGTCGCCTTTTTACGCTTTGCGGTAACTAATTCAATAGGCTCAACACCGGCTGAACGCGCTAAATCAATAAACTCATTAACGCAGGGCTCATAGTGATCGGCATTGTAGATATGACTCTCAGCATCAATTGGGCCATTAACCGTATCGACAAGTAAAACGTCGGCGGCAGCGCCCATTAATGGAGAGTTAATACTCGTGTCATTAATAGGAGTGTCATTAATAAGAGTATCGTCAACAAGAGCAACATCAAAAACAGTATCGTCCGCAGAATCAGCCGCTGCGGCGGATTCAGAACTAAAGGCTGCCGCCGAATGATTCGGCGCAGAAAAGAAATCACAATGAACGAGTAAAGCGCGCTCACCGGCATCGTGCCGATCAAAAAACAAGAGTCGAGCGCCCCTTAACGATGGCTATTAAATAGCATCGATACAATAACAAATGAGATTTTGAAGAATGAAACAAATTTTTCCCGACTAGACGTCGGGAAAAATGAGTCACAGAATAATCAAAGCGATAATAGACGATTATTCGTTGCCTAAGACTTCTTCGTCATCTTCGGGTGGGTGCTGCATAGGCAAACGTACATTTCGGCCCGGCACAACGGTCGAGACGGCATGTTTGTAAACCATTTGACTAACAGTATTTTTAAGAAGGATGACAAATTGGTCAAAAGACTCAACTTGGCCCTGTAATTTAATTCCGTTTACCAAATAAATGGATACAGGAATGCGCTCTTTGCGCAATAAATTAAGATAAGGGTCTTGTAGGCTATGCCCTTTAGACATGATGATGATCTCCCAAATGGGTTAAAAGAAGAAAAGCTTCCATAAATGTGTGGTTCATTCCTAGCTCACCTTGACCAATATCGGTCGGGATCAAAACGATCCGGCTACTGTGTTAACTACGCTAACAACCATCTGAATATTACAAAGGACTTTACGCCTCAATAAGACGACTAGACCACTGCAATAAATAAAGGATTGCCAGAGATTATCTAGGAAAACAAATACACTTAATTCAAAATCTACAGACAACAATCAAGATAATGAAACAACTCAGCGTATCAGTATGCACGACAGCATTATACACGGTTCGACCACACTTATAGACTAAGTTCCTGTAACACTGAACTAATTTTATTCACTGTGTTCAATTGTGGATCACCGCCGCCCAACTCCTGCTCGTAATCGGGGCATAATCGGTGTAAGTTTGGCCACTTTCGCAACCAAGTTAACTGCCGCTTGGCCAGCTGGCGAGTTGCAGCCGTTCCTTGCTCTAATAATTGGCTGCGATCGATCTTATTATCAAGGTAATCCCATACTTGACGATAGCCCACGGCACGCATCGATGGCATATCAGGATCTAAAACATAATCACTGCGTAACTGAGCCACTTCTTCGATAAATCCTTGCGACATCATTATCTCAAAGCGCTCAAGAATTCTGGCATGCAGTGCTGCTCGATCTTCTGTCCACAATGCAAATTGTGATACTTGATAAGGGAAATCATTTTTCGGCTGCCGTGCCTGATGACTACTTAGCGTTTCACCCGTTGCGTAAAACACCTCTAACCCACGTTGAATACGCTGTGAATGATTAGGATGTAAAGCGGCTGCCGCTTGAGGATCAATAGCTTGCAAACGTTCATGCATCACTTGCCAACCGTGAATGTCTGCATCGGCAAGAATTTGCGCACGAATCGCTTCATCCGCTGGTGGCAAGTCGGCAATTCCCTCTAACAGAATTTTATAGTAGAGCATGGTGCCACCGACAAGCAGCGGAATACGCCCGCGCTCGGTGATGGCCTGCATTAACGGTAACGCATCTCTGCGAAACTCCGCGGCAGAATAAGATTCATCAGGATTACGAATATTAATAAGATGATGCGGCAAGCGCTGTAAAAAATCATCATCGGGCTTAGCCGTACCGATATTCATATCACGGTACACCAATGCTGAATCAACACTAATCACTTCAAACGGCCATTGCTCTGCAAGGCGCTCGGCCAAGGCAGTTTTACCGCTGGCGGTTGGCCCCATTAAAAAAACGGCTGGTGGTAAATGTCCATTGACTGGATTATTCACTGAGCTATTTAATGGATTACTCACTGAGCTACTCACACTAAACTATTTACGAGGTTGTTCATGAAGTTATTCACGGCGTTAGCGACCACGAAGAAACAACTTATCTAGCTCGGCCAAGCTCATGGCGGTCCAAGTAGGTCGTCCATGATTGCATTGACCGCTGCGCTCGGTGCGCTCCATATCACGCAGCAAGGCATTCATTTCAGGAATCGATAAACGACGATTAGCGCGCACAGAACCATGACAAGCCATGGTCGAAAGAATATCGTCTATATGATTCATAATACGATCGCTGGTACCGTACTGTAATAAATCAGCGATGACATCACGCGCCAACATCTCGGCATCGGCTGAAGCAAGAAACACGGGGATCTGTCGAATAATGACTGACTCGGCAGCAACGCGCTGTAATTCAAAACCGAGATCTAAAAATACACTGGCATAATTTTCTGCACAATCGGCTTCTTTTTCACTGAGCGCTAAACTGACAGGCACCAATAATGGCTGCGCCTGAATACCCTCGGCATCACGCGCAGATTTCATGCGCTCATAAGTAATGCGCTCATGGGCAGCATGCATATCGACAACAATTAAACCGGTCTCATTTTCGGCAAGAATATAAATACCTTTTAACTGCGCAATAGCAAAACCCAGCGGTGGTATTTCTCCATTATCCGCAGCCAACTCCGCGGCTTCACCAGCGGTGGTATACAGTTGCTGATGGGCAGGAGAAAATCCTGACGAAGAGTGAGAGCCGTATCCTGAACTAGACTGACCTGGATTATGCGACCCTGAACCATGCTGCCCCGAACCTTGCGGCGTAGCCCAATTCTGACCATTAGCATAAGCCACTTGTGGCTCGGCCAAACCCATGGCTTGCTGTTCAGTCACTTGCGCGCCGACTACTGAGCTAGAACCCGTGGAGTCATGATTTTGATAAGCTGATGAATCACCGGCAGGTTGCCCGCCTTCACCGATATTATCTTGCGGACGAACATCAGCTAACACTTTATGTAAGGAGCGATAAATAAAGTCATGCACTTGTCGGCTATCGCGAAAGCGCACCTCATGCTTTGAAGGATGCACGTTAACATCGACTTGCGAAGGATCTAGTGAAAGATACAAAACAAAAGCGGGATGTCGACCATGAAATAAGACATCGCGATACGCTTGCTTAACCGCATGCGCGACAACGCGATCTTTAATAACACGGTTGTTCACAAAAAAATATTGCATGTCAGATTGGCTGCGCGAAAAAGTAGGCTGTGCAACCCAGCCTTCTAATTTAAAACCGCTGTGCTCTAACTCTAAATGAATGGCGCTATCAATAAATGGCTGACCTAACAGCTTCGCAATACGCTGCTCTCTTTCTAACTGACTATGACAGGCGCGCAATGAATGAATAGCACGCCCATTATGGGTAAGGCTTAAGCCTGTATCAAAACTTACCAGAGCATTGCGACGAAAAACCTCATCAATATGATTGTATTCCGTTTTTTCTTTACGTAAGAATTTTCGTCTGGCCGGGGTATTAAAAAATAAATCTTCGACATCTACTGATGTGCCTTTTGGACGCGCCGCAGGCGTTACTTCAACGTCCATATCACGACCAACACTCATGGCCTTCCAACCTTGGTCCGCTTTTTCTGTGGTATTAGCTGTTAACGTTAAACGAGAAACCGAACTAATACTGGCCAAGGCTTCGCCACGAAAACCCAATGTCGACACAGCTTCAAGATCATCTAAATCATATATTTTACTGGTTGAATGCGAATCTAAGGCGAGCGCCATATCATCTTGTGCAATACCCGAACCATTATCGCGAACCAATACTCGCTTGGTTCCGCCGGCTTCGACCTCAACATCTATTTGGCTCGCACCCGCATCGAGACTATTTTCAACCAGCTCTTTTAATACTGACGCAGGTCGATCAACCACCTCACCCGCTGCAATTTGATTCGCTAATCGCGTATCGAGTTTTTTAATCTTTGCCATAAAAAATAATCATTGCTTTTGTATTAATAAATTAAAAGGTTAATGGTGTTTTAAAAAATTACGACCGTGGAGGGATTTTCAACACCTGACCAACACGAATTCGATCACCCGAAAGGCGGTTATAACGTCGCAAATCGGCAAGCGATACCGAATAACGACTCGCTAATTCTGACAAGGTATCACCAGACTTAATTTTGTAAGTTTCACTGCCGCTTTTCGTCGCTAGCGATTGACCATTATGATTCAACCAATAAACTAGCGTACCCTCAACTGCATGACGATTAAAAAAAGCATCGGTGCCGCGCACAATCGCTTTAGCTAATTTTTTCTGATGCGAAGAAGACGTTAAACGTCGCGCCTCACTAGGGTTAGAAATAAAGCCTGTCTCAACTAATACTGAAGGAATGTCTGGCGTTTTTAATACCGCAAAACCGGCATGCTCAACAGTATTTTTATGCAGCTTAGTCACGCCTTTCATTTCACGTAAAATTTCTTTACCGACCAAAACACTGTGATCTAACTTAGCCGTCATACTTAAATCTAGCAACACTGTCGCTAACATATTGTCTTTATCAGACAAGGCCACACCACCAATTAAATCGGTGCTATTTTCAGACGCCGCTAAAAACCGTGCCGAGGCACTTGAAGCACCACGTTGCGACAAAGTATAAACAGAGCCGCCACTGACTGACTTGTCGGTAAAAGCATCGGCATGTATGGAGATAAAAAGATCGGCCTGTTTTTTTCTGGCAATAGCACGACGCTTACTTAAGCCCACATAGTAATCGCCATCACGCACTAACTCGCCACGGTAACCGGGTATTTGATCAAGTAATCTTTTTACTTCGCGAGCAATCGACATCACGACCACTTTCTCTCTCGCTTTTCGTGGACCCAAGGCACCAGGATCTTCACCACCATGACCCGCATCAATGGCAATAATAATATCGCGCTTACCATTATTATTGGCGGCAGTTTTAACTACAGTAGGTTTTGCTTCGCGGTCATATAAATCGATAACTAGGCGATCACCATACTGCTGGTTTGCAGCAAGCAAAAAGGTATTCGGTTTTACCGCCACACTAAGATCAAAGACTAAACGTAAATCTTGTTTATTTCTTTTCGCTACACGAATCTTTTTAACAGGACTTTGACTAAAATCTAAATCGTTTAATTTCGCTTTGAATTTTGCACCTTGAATATCGACAACGACACGCTCTGGATTATTTAAGGTGAAATAATTGAACGTTGCTGTATCGGATAAATCTAATACGACACGCGTATGATCCGGCGCGCGCCACAAACGAACACCATCAATATCGGCAGCAGAAACTAGCGGCGCCACCAACAATGCTAGCATTACTAGCAACATCGATACGTGAACACGGCTATTGTTTGTCATCAACGCTATAACCATTAATTAATGGGCTCGTTTAGTGTTTAGCAAATCGGCCGCATCATTAACGATGGCCGTCGAATGTTGATGCACTTGTAAACTCAGCAATACTTGATTACCCACAGTAGAGGCAGACTCACAATGCAATTGTCTCCCTATTTTAAAGCTATCTTGATTTAACCCACCTGAATTCAGCGCAGACTCTTCGTTACCTCCCTCAATCATATCCAGATCATTCAAGGTCAATATAATATCGGCAGGGGGAATAAAATCACCACCACGGGCAGGCCATTCAATTAAGCAAAGAGAAGACCCTGTAAAATAATCATCTAAGCCCAAAAACTCTAACTCGGCGGGGTCTGCCAATCGATAAAGATCAAAATGATAAACCTCTCTTAGCTTATCATTAGCACCCGCTATTTCATAAGGCTCAACCAGTGTATAGGTGGGACTCTTTACCGCGCCAATATGTCCCAGCGCCTGAATAATCCCTCGGCTCAGGGTGGTTTTCCCAGCGCCCAAATCACCTAATAAATAGACACATAAATTTTGCGAACTCGCTTTATCGGCTGCCTCATCCAACACATAAGTCATTGCCGCGGCTAACGCTCGACCTAAATCGACCGTCGCGGCTTCATCTGCTAATGCGTAGCTTATGTGATTAGCCCGTTCCATTTTTCGCTGTTATCGCCTTATTTATAAAAAGAATGATTTCTCGACCAAAACCCTGCTCAATTAAAATCATTACATCAAGATCGAAATAATGAATAATTATATCGCATCGCGCATCGCGACCATAAAAAAGTTATTATAAGAGCCAAACGCTATTAACAACCACTCAGCTCACGAGTTATTTGTGTGAAAGATAAGTCTAATTCTGCACCCTTTGCATCACCACTCTCTGAGAATGAGCTCCTTACACTCGCCGACAATATTAAACGCTGGGGCCGCGAGCTCGGCTTTCAACAAGTTGGTATTACCGATACCGAACCCGGAGAACACAGCGAACATCTACGTCGCTGGTTAGATAAAAACCTCCATGGTGAAATGGCCTACATGGCCGATCGAGAAGCATTACGCCGTGACCCCACTGCACTGCACGAAAAGACCTTACGGGTTATTAGTCTGCGAATGGACTATTTGCCGCCCGATGTTGAAACAGTCAAGCTGCTAGACCACCCGCGAACAGCCTATTTATCGCGCTATGCACTGGGTCGTGACTACCATAAACTGATTCGTAAACGCATAAAACAGCTCTCCGATATGATTATTGCACATACTGGAGATCGCTCGCAGCGACCCTTTGTAGACAGCGCACCCGTGCTAGAGCGGGCCTTTGCCGAAAAAGCCGGCCTTGGCTGGATTGGTAAAAACGCCATGCTAATTAACTCGAGCATGGGCTCATGGTTTTTTCTTGGTGAGCTATTTACTGACCTGCCCCTGCCCATCGATACGCCACAAACCACTAAACACTGTGGCAGCTGCACCGCCTGCCTCGATATATGCCCCACTAACGCCTTTATTGGTCCATACGAGCTGGATGCGAGAAAGTGCATTTCTTATCTAACGATTGAGCTTAAAGGCAGTATTCCTGAATCATTACGCGGCCTTATTGGTAATCGGGTATTTGGTTGCGATGACTGCCAACTCATTTGTCCGTGGAATAAATTTGCCAAACCAACCGATGAAAAAGACTTTAGCCCTCGCCATGGTTTAGATAATGCCAGCATGGTCGATTTGTTTTTATGGACAGAAGATGAGTTCGATACTAAAACGCAGGGCTCACCTATTCGCCGTATTGGCTATGAACGCTGGCTGCGTAACCTTGCCGTGGGCATTGGCAATGGCGAGAACAGCCCGCAGGCGATATCAGCACTCCGCGGCAGGCTTGAACACTCGCCGCTGGTGGATGAACATATTCAATGGGCGCTCACTCGTTTAGACAATTCTGCCTAACAACTGCCCCATGGTGGGACCTTTGACGCCAAAATAGCCAATAATGCTGTTATTACCGCTTAGATAGTGCCATTTTCTACCAAAAGCAACACTATTTAATCATTGCAAAAGCTGTACAATGCGCATCCTTTTGACACCGCTACTCACTTCAACAGCCTCCCGAAGCTCCACTATCGCGATTAGGCTGCTCAGTAATTGGACCTAAGCTATCCTCTTTTTTGGACGCTGTCGTCCTACTATTTGGACAACAGTAGCCACTGTCGGCAGATCCCAGAAGCAGACACATCCAATACGTTGGTAACCCCAATCGATTGGCCGACCCAATTAAGTAGGCGTATCCCATGCAAAAAGAACCAGAACAAACCACCCAAGCTGAACCAGAAATTGAACAAATGTCGTTTAGTGACCTCGGCCTTCCCGACGCAGTATTGCGCTCACTGAAGCAACTCGGCTACGAAACACCGTCACCGATTCAAGCAAAAGCCATCCCGACCGTGCTTGACGGCAAAAACATTATTGGCCAAGCACAAACCGGCACAGGTAAAACTGCCGCATTTGCGCTGCCTATTTTGGCTAACATCGATTTAAAGCAGACCTCACCTCAGGCGTTAGTTTTAGCACCAACACGAGAGCTTGCGATTCAAGTCGCTGAAGCGTTTCAAGTTTATGCACGTTATATGAAGAACTTTCATGTACTGCCAATTTACGGCGGTGCTGATATGCGTGGTCAATTGCGCTCGCTAAGCCGTGGTGCACATGTTGTTGTTGGCACACCCGGTCGATTACTTGACCATTTACGTCGTAAAAGCTTAAAGCTCGATCAGCTAAAAACGGTTGTTTTAGATGAAGCCGATGAAATGTTACGCATGGGCTTTATTGACGATGTCGATACGATTCTTGCGGAAACACCTGACACTCGGCAAACGGCTTTATTTTCTGCCACTATGCCAGACCGTATTCGCCAAATAGCTAAACGCCATGTGAGTGATCCGGTTTTAATTAAGATTGCTGCCAAAACAACAACCGTTGATACCATTGATCAATCGTTTGTTATTGTTAATCAAGGCGACAAACTCGATGCACTCACTCGCTATCTTGAAACACAAGAAACCGAAGGCATCATTATATTTGTACGCACACGCGAAGCGACAGTGACGGTAGCTGAAAAGCTAAGTGCTCGTGGCTACAGTGCTGGCGCGATTAATGGTGACATTAGTCAACCGATGCGTGAAAAAACCATTGCTCGCCTTAAAAAAGGTTCACTGGATCTATTAGTAGCAACCGATGTTGCTGCTCGCGGTATTGATGTTGAACGCGTCAGCCATGTTATTAACTATGATATTCCTTACGATAGTGAAGCCTATGTTCACCGTATTGGTCGAACTGGCCGTGCTGGCCGCTTAGGTAAAGCGTTATTATTTGTGCAGCCTCGCGAACGTCGCTTGTTAGGTATTATTGAAAAAGATACTAAGCAAAAATTAAAAGCTTGGGAAAAACCGACTGCGCAACAATTAGCAGACCAACGTAAAACCAAGCTTGCAGAAGATTTAGCGGCTCGCATCGATAATACTGTGCCCGATATCTATCACAAAATGGTTATCGATTTATGTGCGGCATTGGAACAACCAGCCGAACAAATTGCAGCGGCTTTATTAAGCGATAAATTTCCGCTCGAGCAAATTGCGCCACCACCAGAAAGTAAGAAGCCACGTCGCGAACGTGATGATAGTCGCGGAGAACGTGGCAATAGTCGTGAGCGCGGTAACCGACGTGATTCGAATGATAGAGATTCACGCGGCAGAGATGGCGGCCGTGAAAGATCGCCACGTAGAGATCGTGGCGACAAAAATGCCATTCCATTTGAACAATACCGCATAGAAGCTGGCCGTGATCACGGTGCTCAGGCAAAAGATATTGTTGGTGCACTAGCTAACGAAGCTGGCTTAGATCGCGAGCATATTGGTCGCATTGAATTAAACGGCGATCACAGCATTGTCGGCTTACCGCCAGGCATGCCTAAAGATATTTATCAGCTACTACAAAAAGTACGCGTTAAAGGTCAGCCGATGCAATTGAGTCGCACGGGGAATGCTGAAGGCAACCGCGATGCCGAGCCTAGAAAAAAACCTAGCACTCGAAAACCACGCAGTGACTCATCAAGAAGCGGCAATGATGAGCGCAGCGATAAAAAACCCAGACATAAAAAATCAGACTTTGATGGCGACAAACGTAAAGCAAAAAAACCAGCTAAACGAAAGCCAGAAACCGAAGGTTAAGGAGACAGTAAAGAATGCTTAAGAATAATGAATATTTTGATGGCAACGTAAAATCAATTGGCTTTCAAAGCGCAACCCTACCAGCTTCGGTAGGTGTTATGGCTGTTGGCGAATACCAATTCGATACTAGCCAATTTGAAACAATGACAGTTGTAAGCGGCGCACTCACGGTTAAATTACCCAACAGTGAAAGCTGGAATACCTATAATGCCGGCGATGTATTTACTGTAGATGCGAACGAAGTGTTTGATCTTAAAGTGGAAGTCGCTACTGCTTATTTGTGTACCTACGGAAAATAAGAACGCTTAAATACCTGCACATTTTTTTTAAAAATAGCGTACTAAAAAAGCACTTTTATTGTTTTTAATTCAGAATAAAACAGTAAAAGTGCTAACGCCGTAAAGGCTGCTGAATATCATCAGCCGATGTAAATAATGATTTTTCTTTGACGAGCGGTGAAGTCGTCGATAAATCCGCTTTACAAAGCGCAGCACTGTTACTACTTCTCTCCGGCATCTCTCGAACATAACATTCAACGCTTTTCTTATAATCACCTTGGCTAGCATAAATACCTGCCAATTCAGAAAATATACCCGCAACCCATTCTAGACCTAAACTCTCTTCCAAATATTGTTGCGCTTTTTCCTGCAATCCATGATTCAAACAAATACGTGCCACCGTCAATCTTAATGTCGCACTTTCTGAATGTGACTTTAACAATTGTTCGGCAAAGGCTAACTGCTTAGCCAGCGGATCGGCAACCGCTAAACCATAAAGCCTTACCAACGGCTCATCAAATTCGCGCTGCAACTGGCTACGCAATAAACGCTCAGCCTGCTCATATTGCTTAGCTATAATTAACTGCTCCGCATAACAAGCCACTAAAAGCGCATCTTGCTTAACGCTGCTCGGCAAACTTTTCCAACAACTTAGCAGGCCATTCACTTCATGACTTACGACTGCACGCATTAATTTAGCGCTACACGCCTCTCTTTCTAAGTTTTTGACATCAATAGCCGACAAAGCATTATATTTTTTTAACGAAGGCAGCAAATGTAATAAGCTATCCCAATCATTTAACTGCCGATAGACTTTCATTAATGCAGCAAGCACAACAGGATGATGACTGGCTATTTTTTTAGCGCGCAACAACGTTGCTAATGCCTGCTCATACTGACCATTATGAATTTGCAGTTCTGCCTGCGTCAAACTAATAGCAACGTCAGCTCCTTGCGTAGAAAGCTCGGCCTTTTTTAAAAAATCATCGACCGCCTTTGCATCACCTACGGCTGAGCTAGCGCGCGCAGCAAATAAATAATTAATAAGCGGCGTAGAAGAGTTATCGGCTGACTTAGCTAATGTCTTTCTCGCCACATCCCAGCGCCCTTCAACAAAAGCAATTAAGCCTTGCGTGGTTCTATTCAAGCCACGCTGACGACGATGGTTTTTCGCCCATGCCAATACTCCACGTCGCGTACTAAATAGCATTCGTAAAATCACTACTAAAAAATAAAGCGCTGTAAAAGCTAAAATATTAATCGCAGCGGCAACAATAAATGCCATTTCAATCGTCGTATCGCCGACCACAATAAGCACATAGCCACTGCCATTTTCGAGCATTGAAAATAGCACTGCAGAAATCGCCAATATAATTAATACAAAAACAAATATCCGTCTCATAAAGCTGCCTCGTCATTTATTAAAGGCAATTCAGAATCTGTTTTTATATCCGCTTCGATTTTTGTGCTCTGCTCTTTTTTTATCTCTTCATTTAGCTCTTTGTTTTTCTCTTCGCTTTGCTCATTGCTTTGTTCTTTGTTTTGTTCTGCATTTAATTTTTCAATTTGGCGCTGCTCAGAAAAAAACTGCTTTACCGCTAATAACGAGTTAGCAACATCTGGAAGCTCAGTATCCACTTTAATGGTTTGTAGCTGTTGTATATCGGTAATGACTGATTGAATGGCATCAGTATCGCTCGCAAAATAATCTTGCAGCCAACGTTCAGCCCTATAAAGGCTATCACTATAGACGGCTTGACGACCATCCAATAAAGCCAGCTGTGATTGATTAATCATTAACTGTAAATTACCACGCAAGTAATATTGCTGATCAGGCGGCAATAGCGGCTTAATATCTGAGCTGCGCTGATTAATCACCACTAAGCCTTTTAATTCCTGCCAAGTCGCGCTACCAATCGCATTTATTTTTTGCTGCCATACAGAAAGTACTGAATCATCCGCATTGTCTATGTCGATTTCTTCTACTGCATCAAATGTCGGCATAACAATTAACGGCAACTTATTTAATTGCTGCGTTAATGCTGACAAGCGTAAAAATACGCCTTCAAGATCTTGCTGGCCTACTAACAACAATGCCGCACGATCTTCAGCAATCGCTTTTCGAATATCAAAAAATCGTGGATCAGCGAGCGTTAATAATATTTGATCGGCAGTCGCTAATAAGTTTAATGCCGTGGCACTGTCTTTTGATATTAAAATTCTCTGATTCGCTAAACGTAATAAATATTCTACTTCAGCCAAGCGCCAATCATCTGTCGTTGTCGATGTTAATGAGCGTAAACGCCTGCCTTGTGAATCAACAACAAGATTCGTATCATCTATCGCCAATAACAATTGCTCACGCTGCTGATTTTGCTGTGTTAACGCCGCCACGGATTCATTTTGCGAGCGCTGCAGTGACTGCTGAAGTTTTTGAGTTTGTTGATAATAACGATTTGAATCTGCAGTTAATGATTGCAACTGTTCCGCCTGCTGAAATGATATCCAAGCGATATATACTGTAGCGGCAACGGCAAGCAAAGCAACGATTAATGCAGCGCCAGAAAGCATAGCCCTTTTTTTATTGGCAGGCTGATCTGTTGCAGCAAGTTTTTTCTCATCTTCAATAATCACTGCATCCTCAACTACACCGTTGTCTTTGTTATTTCCCGCGGCGCTCTTTTTATTCACAGAGGCATCTTGAGCACTAATACTGTCTTTATTCGTCATATGCGTTTCCGACTATCACTTTAATTTACTTTTAATGGCATAGCTTTTTTTAATGGCATAGCTTTTTTAATAACATAGGTTTTTAATAACATAGCTTTTTTAAAGCCTGATTGTTTTAAAAAGCCCGGCTATTACTTCAATAGCTGCTGAGTAATCACCTGCAAAAAACCTTCTGCACTCGCATTCACTGCGATCAATATATTGTTAAATCCTTTGTGCTCAGCTAAATTTTTAATCCGCTCTGACGGCACAATCATTGGCACGTTTTCCACCATAGCTTGTAATTCATCTCGCTGTATATGGCGATAAAAATTCTCTAATGTTTCGCCACTCGCAAATAAAATAGCTGCCAAATTCTGACCTAAAGCTTGCTCAAATTGCTCACTACCGTAATTGGGATGCTGCCTTTTATACATCTCACAATAAGCAACGCTGGCGCCTCGTGATGTTAAGTTATCGGCTAATAACTCTCGACCACCTTCACCACGAAAAATAGTAATACGTTTTTCACCGACATCACGCTGACTCAATTCAACTAATAATTTTTCGCTGCTATAAGCCGATAACTTTTTCTCTTCCTCATTACTGCTTTCAGTATCACATTTATTAATACGTCCATTAATACATTCATCAACACGATCTAAAAGCCAACCTAAATCTTCAATCGCTTTTGCGGTTGCACCACCAATAGGAATGCAAGGCAATGACGAAGGCCATTTTAAATCGTGCTGCGCTAAAAATTCAGCGGTATATTTTACGGCATTACTGCTAATAAAAATAACAAAGTCTTGCTGACTCAATAGCAGTAATTGTTTTTTTATCGCTGCAATTTTTTCAGCTTCAGTAACGGCTTTTAAATGCAATAGCGGCAAACAGCTTACTGTAATGCCTGCATCTTCAAGCACATCGACTAAGCGGTCGGCCTGCCTTGCAGGACGCGTCACTAAAACACGCATCTTTAAATTACTGATTGTCATAAGCCTGATCAAGCAAAGCGCGCGCACCACGCGCTAATAAGCGGTCGGCTATGGTCTCACCTAATTGCTCAGCTTGAGCGATGCACTGAACATCATTATCGCTATCAACCTTCAACGTTATTTCATGTTGCTCAATTAATAATTCAGAGCCATCAATTGCACCCACTCGACCTTCTAGCGTGATGGAATTATCGGGACCTAATTCTGCAAAGCCTGCAATAGGCACCTGACAGCCTCCTTGTAATCGACAATTCATCGCTCGCTCGGCCAATACGCATAGCGCACTATCAAAATGATGTAACGGCTGCAGTAAAGCCTGTGTCGCCGCGTCGTTGCTGCGTAATTCTATGGACAATGCACCTTGGGCAACAGCGGGTAATAAATGTTGCGGTTTAATTGCATAGCTTATTCGATCGGCAAACCCTAATCGTCGTAATCCTGCCGCAGCCAGAATAATCGCATCGTATTTTCCTTCGTCTAACTTCGCTAAACGTGTATTCACATTGCCGCGTAACGTTTCAAATTTTATGTCGGGTCGTAACTGCTGTAGCTGACATTGTCTGCGTAAACTTGAGGTGCCAACAATGGATCCCATGGGCAAATCATCCAATGATGTGATTTTAGCTGCGCTGCCATCAGACGTTAAAGGCAGTACTAAGGCATCCAGTGGGTCTTCCCGTTCGCAAATCACTCCCAAGGTTAGCCCCTCGGGTAAGGCCATAGGCACATCTTTCGTGGAGTGCACGGCAATATCGGCGCGACCATCTAATAAGGCGGACTCTAACTCTTTTACAAACAGGCCCTTACCACCCACTTTTGCTAATGGCGCATCTAATATTTTATCGCCCAATGTCGACATGGGTAATAACTCAACAGTGATATGTGGATGCAGTTGTAATAAGGCATCGCGAATGGTTTCAGCCTGCCATAAGGCCAGTGGGCTTTTTCGCGTAGCAATAGTAATGGTGGGAGTTGAGCTATCGGTCATGGCGTATCCAATGTAAGCGGCTTATCGATACCATAAAAGAATGGTAAGCCAAACAACGACCGATAAAATGGCCGCCTTCTAATTAACACTATGATAAGCAAAACCTTAGGAAATGTCGTTTTTAAAACGGTAAGAAAGGAACACTCTCACTGACGCAGTTAATCTGATCAGCTTTTAACGAATACAGACTTTTTTCTTTTTATCGTTAAATCTCTATTTATTTGTTTTATTCATCCATCAAACCGTTTTAAGAAGCCGTCTTATTTCAGGCAGATGGCGACGACTCACAACAGGCGTAATATCACTACCCTCCAGCCGAATCACCGATTGACCACTCACATCTTCACATTTCTCTAAACCACGAATATGGCGGATGGCGACTAGCGCATTACGATGCACACGAAGAAATTGATGTGAAAAGCGGCTTTCTAGCTCTTTTAAGCTCAGATCTAAGAGGACCTCTCTTTGATGTGTGTAAGCGCTCACGTACTTTTTATCGGCTATTAATGCTCGTATCTCACTGACTGCAAGCAGCTCATGGCCGCTTCTAGTCCGTACTGATAGACATTCTTCAGATAGCCGCTGCCCTACAGGCTCAGGCACTAAATTCGCTAGCTGTGAGCGATTAACAGACTGCGCCTTGGCCAAATTGTCGGCCAACTGCAAGCGTGATACTGGCTTTAATAAGTAACCGACTGCCTGAGCATCAAAGGCGGCTAAAGCGTGTTCATCATAGGCGGTACAAAAGATGACTGCCGGCGGCTGATCTTGCTCGCTCAGTTGGGCGGCTGCGGCCAAGCCGTCCATTTCTGGCATTCGTATATCCAGCAATACAATATCAGGGCATAAACGCTCATTCGCAGCCATCGCTTGTTGGCCATTTTCAGCTTCCGCTATCACTTGGTAATCGTCGAGCGCATCGACCATCGCTTTTAAGCGCATCCGCGCCGGTTGTTCATCATCAACAATCAAGACCGTTTTTACCGCTGAGTCTTGCATAGACGGTGCTTGTTTTGATGCATCGGTTGCTAGAGATTCCTCTGTTAAGGCATCATAAATTAACGGGGCTGGCTTGCTCATCATCGTTCTCCATCGACTGTGCTCGCTCTTGCTGGCAAGTTTATGGGTAGAATTAATGTTGCTTTAAAGGTATGTAAGCACTCACTTAAACGCAATTCTGCTGCCGCTGAGGCCTGATTCACCGCCTCTGTTTGCGGATAGATAACGGCGAGCCTTGCTCGAATATTATCGAGTGCAATACCGTTATGACTTTCTCGGGCTGGCTGGCTTTTTTGCTGACTTTCTTGCTGCCACTCTTGCTGAGACTCTGGTGAATGTAAGGTCTCACCAGCTGTTTTATAGCTATATTCGATAGGATTTTCGACATCAATATGCAACATGCCATGGTTGACCTGCGCTCGAATAATCAATGTGCCTCCTGCTAGCGTATTTTCAATACCATGATAAATGGCATTTTCTATTAACGGCTGCACACTTAATGGCGGTAACTGGCAGCATTCAGCTTCGTTATCTAGCTGCCAATCGACCAATAATCGACGCCCTAATCGCTGCTGCTCAATACGTAAATAAGCGCGGCAAACATCCATTTCTTGCTGCCAGCTCACCAATACATCATTTTGCGAAAGAGAGGCGCGAAACAGCGCAGCTAAATCTTCAACGGCTTTTTCTGCCTCCGCTGGGGCATAACTGATTAAGCTGGCAATAGTATTCATACTATTGAATAAGAAATGCGGCCGAATACGGGCATGCAAGGCTTCTATACGGGCTCCTTGCGAGGCCTTTTGCTCGGTGCGCCAACGCTGCTGCATAGAGAGATAACGTAAAATAAGCGCAGCTAACACACCAATAATCATAATATCGCGCAGCAACCATGCGAATGAAAAAACGGCCCATTTACCGCCAGCATAAACCCACTGTGCACCGATATTACTTAACAGGGTAACGGCAACAATCCAGCCAAAAATAATCCAGCCAGCCACTTTTGGACTTTGCTGATTGATACAAGACCGCCAATAACTCAAACCGCTCATAGCCAGCAGGCTAATCCACTGAGCATAGAGCGATAACAGCGATAAACGTTGCCAATCAAAAGTCCCTAAAGGACTGAGGCTAAGCACATAAAGAATGACGAGCAATTCGGTTATTAACAATATCGCCAGCAATACAGGTAGGCGGCCAAGATTAGGCAGCAAGGGTGGCATACTTGATGAGAACGGCGCTTCCATAATGGCCTATCGACTCTATTTTGCTCGACTATTTTGCTCGACTATTTGCTGCTTAGCTTGTTGATTGAATTGCTGCTTAGCTGTGTGAACGGCTGAGTGTAATCTGCTCTATCAAAGTTGTTTTTTGAGGCTAACTTTGAGCTGTGTTTGCGTTTTAACCACTTCCAATGTCTTTAATTAGCTATCAATACGGTATGACATCCACCTACTTAGTGTAGTTGCCTCAGCAATGCCGGTAATCTGCCCGCCTCTCGGCATGGGGGCGTAGTTCACAGATTAGCCATAAGATATACTCTAGGGTCTATTTATCTATAACTAACGGTAACAACATGGGTTCTGATCAACAGCCAGACAATTCTACTGTCGCTTCTAATGGCAATCTTGACGCCGCTTCATCAGCTGGCAGCAAAACACTTTGGGGCGGACGTTTTCAAGAACCTACAGATGCTTTTGTAGAGCGCTTTACAGCGTCAGTACAATTTGACCAGCGCCTTTACGGCCAAGATATCCAAGGCTCGATTGCGCACGCCAACATGTTAGCGAGCGTTGATGTACTCACAGCCGATGAAGCCAAGCAAATTATTGATGGCTTAAATGCGATTGCGCTCGATATTGAAAGCGGCAACTTCAATTGGTCTATTGCGCGTGAAGATGTGCATATGAATATCGAAGCCGCATTAACTGAACGCATTGGTAGCGTAGGTAAAAAACTGCATACCGGTCGCTCTCGTAATGATCAAGTCGCCACCGATATTCGTTTATTTCTTCGTGATGCGATTGATGCCATTGCACTTCAATTAACTCGCTTACAAGAAGGGCTTATTCAATTGGCCGATCGTGAAGCCGCGACAATTATGCCTGGCTTCACACATTTACAAACGGCACAGCCGGTGACTTTTGGTCATCATCTATTGGCATGGAATGCGATGCTAGAGCGCGACTATTCCAGACTTTTAGATTGTCAGGATCGCCTCAATGAATGTCCTTTAGGTGCCGCCGCATTAGCCGGTACAACTTACCCTATTGATAGAGCAATGACGGCTGCTGCGTTGGGTTTTAAAAAACCCACCGACAACTCTTTGGACTCTGTGAGCGATAGAGATTTTGCAATTGAGTTTAGCGGCTGCGCGAGCATTATCATGATGCACTTATCACGCTTCTCTGAAGAGCTAGTGCTATGGACTTCGAGTCAATTTGATTTTATTGATTTGCCTGACCGTTTTTGCACGGGCTCATCAATTATGCCGCAGAAAAAAAATCCTGACGTGCCTGAATTAGTACGCGGGAAATTTGGTCGCGTACAAGGCCACTTGGTTAGCCTATTGTCGCTTATGAAATCTCAGCCATTGGCTTACAACAAAGACAACCAAGAAGATAAAGAACCGCTATTTGATACCGTCGACACTTTATTAGATTGCCTTAATGCCTATGCCGACATGGTGCCAGCGATTACTGCAAAAACAGAGAATATG
>JABIQF010000035.1 GCA_018668095.1 Cellvibrionales bacterium | reverse complement strand
CAACAAATACGTTATCACTGATAGCCGACAATACGCCATTCGCTAAATAAAACATGGGTACTTGCACATCTTTATCCATGGCTAATACGCCATTAATAATGCCAGTGAATAAGCCTTGCTTGTCGATCACAGCAACGATGGCGAAGAATACGACCAATAATGCGGTGAAAGGCAGTGCTTCTTCAAACGCCTTACCTAACGCATGCTCACTCGTAATACCATTAAAGGCCGTCGCTAATACAATAACGCTTAAGCCAATAACGCCGACTTCAGCTAAATGCAGTGCCAACCCAAGAATTAACCAAACAGCCACTAAGCCTTGAACAACTAGCGCCATATTATCTTGACGGTTGCGATTGGCATCTTGCTGCGCTGCATCATCAACTAAGACTTTACGGACGGATTCAGGGAGTTGCCAGCCATAACCAAACCAAGCGGTTTTTTCTAGCAATACCACTACGCATAAACCGGCTATCAACACAGGGATACTAACGGGGGCCATACGTAAGAAGAATTCAAGAAACTGCCAGTTAGATTGCGCTGCAATAACAAGGTTCTGAGGCTCACCTACTTGTGTGCAAACGCCGCCCAAGGCTGTACCAATGGCACCATGCATCATCAAGTCACGTAAGAAGCCACGGAACTGATCGAGATCTTCACGATGAAGATGATGGATATTACTGTCTTCGTGCTTATCATCGCTATCTTCATTTTCATCGTAGCCTTCTATGGAGGCTACCTTTTGGAATATCGCATAAAAACCAACGGCAACACTAATAATGACGGCGATAACGGTTAAGGCATCTAAGAACGCCGATAAAAATGCGGCAACAAAGCTAAACAAAAGAGATAGTCCGACTTTAGAACGGACATTGGTTAATAGTTTAGTAAAGGTGAAGAGCAGTAAGTCCTTCATGAAATATATACCAGCCACCATAAAAACTAAGAGCAGAATGACGGGTAGGTTAAGTTGTATCTCATGATAAACATCTTGCGGGCTAGCCATGCCGAGAATTATTGCTTCCATGGCCAATAGACCGCCACTTTGTAGTGGGTAGCATTTAAGTGCCATGGCAAGTGTAAAGATGAACTGTATTATTAATAGCCAGCCCATAACAAATGGGCCAGTCATACTTAACAGAAAAGGGTTTGCGATTAAGAAAAAGATAATCGTGTTTTTATACCAGCAAGGGGCATCGCCCAAAAAATTACGGTAGAGGGCTTGGCCGAGTGATAGGCTTTGCATGAAATAAATCCTGTGGAATGTAGGGTTAAACACACTGAAGGTGGATGTTTTTCTGTGTGGCTAGCTCGCTAACTTATCGCTAAGTGCCAACGTGTAAATTATAGACCGTCTATGACTTCTTTTGGGGTTTTATAAGCATAATCGGTATAAAGAACAATTCATTCAGCGATCGTTTCAGCGCTCAAAGGCCTTGCTCTAATCGATAAGACAGAAATCGAATCTGTCTTGTTGAGTAACTATTCTTTCTACGAATCTGCCTTGGCAGAGATATGGCTGAGTTGTAAAAGGCGACACCGGTCACATCTAGGCCGCTGCGTCTTACGATTAGAGCGCTATAACAAGCACCTAATGCCTTATTACCTATACTCAATGTTAGCCACACTATTTGAAAAATCGACCGTGCTATTAATTGTAAAAAGCTAATTGAAGCCGCCACAATAGAAGAGAGAACTTACGTGAACCAGCCTAATTCTGCCGTTAAAGAATCGCCTTCTCATTTACCATTTCATTCTCCGCAAAGTGCTTTTGATGTGGTTGAGCCTGAACTTGTTGAGGCTTTATCGAGAGTTTCTGAGCAGCTAAATTTACTGATTGAGCAAAGCCTTAATGATGCGGTGCCAGCCGAGGCTTTAATAGAGAAATTATCATTGCAATTAGACGAGGTGTCGGGAGTCTTCTCGTTATTGGATTTATCGGTAGCGGCAAATTTGTCGGTGCAGTTGGCGCAGGCTGTGAAGAGGGTGTGTCAAGCACAAGCTGACGACGAAGTGATCAGCGCGCGCGAGTATGACGCTTTGTTCCAATGCGTTTATTTATTGCCACGTTTTTTTGAGTATGTACAAACCACAGGTGTTTCATCGCCATTGTTATTGGCGCCTTGTTTTTATGCTTTGGCGAGTGCAGGGCTATCATCATTTGTGACAGAAAGTACCTTAATCGAATTTGAGTATCAGAGTAAAAACTTAGTTGAGGCGGGTCAAAGTGAGCCCAGCAATAAAGTGTTGGAGTCTGTCACTACAGAAGTCATGGAGCTGAGTTTAGTACCGCTCGCGAATTCTGAAGATGATGCTGTAAAAGATTTTGAAAAAGGCTCTGAAAAAGACATTGAAAAAGATATTGAAAAAGACACTGAAGAATCGATTAGTGAAAACCCTACTGATAATACAGAAGAGCAGCAAAAAACATTTAGGCGCTTACGTCAAATGTATCAAACGGGCCTGATTGGTTTATTGCGTGATAGTGAAGTGAGTGCCAAATTAGTATTAATCGATAGGGTTGCGGAGCGTGCGATTGATTTATGTGATGGCAGTGTCAATGCTTCGGTTTGGCGTTTAGTGAAAAAAATTGTAGCGGCCTTTAACAACGAAACGCTTGAGTTAACACCGCAGCGTAGACACTTTTTCACTAAGTTTGATCGCAGCTTAAAACGTTTAGAGAAAGACCCTTTACACGGTATGCATAGCTTGCCTGATACCTCGGTTTTAGCGGAGTTAACGTTATTATTACTTTTGGCAGACGCGCAGAATGTTAACGATGAAGATCTTAATCAATTAGGTCAGTTTACGCCGCTATCATGGAGTGATAAATCGTTGGTGGCTCATCGCGAGGCGATGGAGCGCAGCACTTACAAAGCATTGCTTTCGATGCTAGACGTTGTAAAGGATGAGTTGCTGGGTGCTAAGCGTATTCTCGATATGATGTCAGAGAGCGGGCTGTGTGAAGCGGATGATATCAATATATTGGTAGCGAATTGTGAGCGCATATCTGCGGTGTTAAAAGTGAGCGGTTATGTGGCGGCTACAGCGCCGATTGATAACTCTATTGAGCAAATGAATGGTTGGCGAATTGAATCGCCCGATCAAGAAGCTTTATTAGATGTCGCTAATATGATTTTGTATATTGAGAATGCGTTGCTGACAGGTTCTTTGCTCGATGGTGTTGATAGTCAAGAGGCTCAATCTACTGTTGCTAAAGGGTTGTTACAGCAAGCACAAATGAATTTATATGAAGAGTCAAAATCGAATATTGGCTTTGCAAAGCGTGCGGTTATTGCTTATATCGACTCCAATTATGATAGAGAACATATTGCTAACGTGGGTGTTTGCTTAGAAAGCATTGCCGGTGCTTTTGATATGATGGGTATCGATAATGCGGAGGCATTAATGAATCGCTGCGCGGTTTTATTGAATACGGCTTATCAGGGTAATTCTAATGATGCCGTGGGAGAGGATTGGCTAGAACGCTTAGCCGATGCTTTAGTCAGTGTTGAGTATTTGTTAGAGGAATTGGCGGCTGGGCGATCGGTGGATAATATGGTGGCTAAGTTGATTGATGACAGTGTGAAGGCTCTTCAATAAAAGCTTAGATTTTTTTTGAATTTTTTATTGAAGATGATGAGACAAAGGCCGATAGTCTTAAACTTTTATTGATCCTAACCTTCACCATAAGGCGCAAATGCAATTAACGCTGCAGTAATAGCCACATTCAAAGATTCAACCGCATTATGCATAGGGATATAAACACTATAGTCAGCTTGAGACTGTGTCTGTGACGATACACCCTCGGTCTCATTACCTAACACAAATACTGTGGGGGCAGGTGCTTGCTGGGTAAGCGCTTGTAAGCTAACACTCTTTAAATGCGTTTGATGACTGCCGCTATTAGCACCGTCATTCTCTGCACATAAGGTAGCTACTTTTACTCCGCGTTCCTGCAATGCCGTAATCGCATCACTCAGTTGTTCACAACAAATAATAGGGCACTTAAAGATGCCACCGGCACTTGCCTTTATGACCAGTGGCCCTAATGTTGCCGATCCTTGTTTAGGAATAATTAAACCTCGTATACCCGATGCCGCTGCCGAACGAATAATCATGCCTAAATTCTGAGGATTGGATACGTTATCAACCGCAAGAAAGCGATCATGACTCTCTGCTTCATAGCCATTTAAAAAACTCGCTAATTGCTGGTAGCCTGGAAGGGCTAGATCGGCAGCAACTCCCTGATCTTGTTTACTGCTTCGAGAGATGCGTGATAGCGCAAGTTTATCAATGTGCTCAGTCACTATTTCACGCTGAGCTGCTAGCGCTTCAATTTTGACAAGTATGGGAGCCTTTTTATTACTGTTAGCTAAATGCACACGGTATATGGGTATTGATGTATCTTGTAAGGCTTCTAATACTGGCTTGCGCCCATAAATAGTCAGCATATTGTCAAAACGACTTTTCTTTTGCTGATAACCGTTGCTATCGTTCATGGCTTCTCTTCTTCTATCAATTTGTTGGTGGGTAAGCGGCTTACCCCGTTGCGGTGGCAAATATACCTTGTATGGCTGTTATTGCACGTAATGCTTCTGGTAAGTCGTCGGATTACAGCTGCTGATACACGGTGTTGGACTTTAGTTGCAACCTATAACGGCCTTATTTTGGACCTGTGACTTCATCAAATGCACCAGCTTGGTGCTTGTTATTGGTAGTGCTGTACAAAGCACCGCCAGAGTGCAAATAAATCGTTTAATTCCCCATTAAAGCACTCGATTTGCACAGTAAAAGCCCATAAGATCGCGCCACATTAATATTTTAACAGCAAAAAATTTAATAACCTGTATGGGGAATTCTACCTTGAATATTGAACGATTAATTAAAACAACAGTGGCAGGCCTTGCGGCTTTACTGTTATCAGTTGCCGCCTCAGCGCAAGATGAGCTGAGTGGTGCCAACACTTCATGGATCATGACATCAACAGCTTTGGTGCTGTTTATGACACTTCCGGGTTTAGCTTTATTCTATGCCGGCTTGGTTCGCTCTAAAAACGTATTATCAGTATTGATGCAGTGTTTCTCTATTGCCTGTGTTGCTTCTGTTGTTTGGTTTGTTGCGGGTTACAGCTTAGCGTTTAGCGAAGGCAATAACTTTATTGGTGATCTTAGCAATATGTTTCTTGCTAATGTAACTGAAGACAGCATGTCAGGTGATATCCCTGAAAGTGTTTTCCTCATGTTTCAAATGACCTTTGCCATTATTACACCTGCACTGGTTATTGGCGGTTTTGCTGAGCGCATTAAATTTAGTGCGGTTATGTTGTTTACTGTCTTTTGGTTGTTAGCCGTTTATGCACCTGTATGCCATTGGGTATGGGGCGGCGGTTGGTTAGGCGACAAAGGCGCACTCGACTTTGCAGGCGGTATTGTTGTTCATATTACTGCTGGTGTTGCAGCCTTAGTAGCGGCGTTAATGGTAGGTCCACGAAGTGGCTTTCCTTCTATGCCAATGCCACCACACAACCTAACGTTATCAGTTGCTGGTGCAGGTATGCTATGGGTTGGTTGGTTCGGCTTTAATGGCGGTAGTGCATTAGGTGCTAACGGTGATGCAGGTATGGCTATTCTAGTCACTCATTTGTCAGCGGCTTGTGGCGCGGCAACTTGGTCGATTATCGAGTGGGTTAAATACGGCAAGCCAAGCGTATTAGGCATCATTACTGGTATGGTTGCGGGTCTAGGTACTATTACGCCAGCATCGGGCTTTGTTGGTCCTGCGGGCGCAATGGTTATTGGTATTTCAGCGGGTGTTATTTGTTTTTACGCCACTCTCTACATGAAGCAAAAGCTTAAAATTGATGACTCCTTAGACGTTATGCCTGTTCACGGCGTTGGCGGCATTTTGGGTACATTGGCTGTAGCTGTTTTTGCTAGCTCTGAGCTTGGCTTGTTTAGCGGTCAAGGTTTAGATAACAGCATTAGCGATCAGTTATTGATTCAATCAACGGGTGTTGTGGCTACTATCGCTTACACAGCGGTTGTGACTTACATTATATTTAAGGTCATCGGTTTGTTAACAGGTGGTATCCGTGTTGATGAAGATCAAGAAGCAGAAGGTCTTGATTTGGTATCACATAACGAAAGAGGTTATGACATCTAGTTGTAATGCTCTTAGTAAGTTTAGCGATGCTTTAACGGTAACGCTGAATTTAAAAGCCCACTTGTAATGAGTGGGCTTTTTTTTTGCCTATTGAGTTTGGGATTCGTTTAACGGCTGCTTTAATGGGTGATTGATTTGTAAAAAATTGATTAAAGAGTTGATTAAGTTCATTAAAGAGTGCGGTTCTTATCGATTCTGTTATTGGAAGATTTTATCTTTAATCGTAGATAGCCTTGCTAAGTTGCTCTGTTATTGTTGCTATAGAAAATGGCTGTGTAATATAGAAATATCATTATGATATTTTTATATTCTTCTGAAAAATATAGCATTTTTAAATTTTTAGTGACAAATATCTCTATTGAATCAAGATTTAAATGGCGCTTTATAACTTATTGTTAATCTTT
>JABIQF010000099.1 GCA_018668095.1 Cellvibrionales bacterium | reverse complement strand
TTTGATACCAGGAAGCAAAGTGAAGCTTGTAGCTGATTGATTAGCCCAACTTGCACCCGTCGCCAACAATGCTAGATCACCACTTAAATAAGGCGCATCAGAGTTAACAACCCCTGCTGCTTCGTTACCTTGCACACCATCAGCAAGACCACGATCCGCACCTGTCATACCATAGTTAGTACCATTTAAGGTGACGGTAGCCGTCTCATTCGCAAACAGATGGCCAGAATAAGCCGTTTGGAAACGAATATTTTTCATCGGCACAGGGCCATTACTGTCAGACAATGCAAAGCTTAATTTTTCATTGCCGGTAATTAACCAACTATTATCACCACCAGCGGCATCTTTAACACCCAAACCGGTTGGTATACCTGTTTTCTGAACGCCGCCTTGTAGCGAATACGTCGTTGTATCAGCTGTTTGCTTAGCAATAAGCGAAGCCACACCGTCAGTAGATGCACTAACTGTTAGCGTGTAGTCACCCGAAGTGAAAGCTAAAGAGCTTTGACCAAACACACTGCCACCGTAAGGTAAGTTAGCATCAAATTCAGGGGCAAAATCAAACTGTAGCTGTACTAAACCATCACCGTCTGGGTCAGAATCACAGGCATCACCTATGCCATCACCATCGGCATCAGCCTGATTCGTATTAGCAACAGCAGGACAGTTATCGTCACTGTTGTTCACGCCATCAGCGTCTGGATCTTGAACCACAACAATCGACAGACTAGCTAGCTTGTATGAGGTAATCGTATCCGTACTTGCCGAAGGCGAGGTATAAGCAACAGCAGCAGCTAATGAGAAGTTAGAAGCTAACTCACTGCCCCAACCCACTGCATTTGTATCACCACCAACGTAAGTTTCATCAATAACTGGCCATGTGGATGGATCAGTTAAAGTCCCTCGGCTACCAAAGGAATAACCTTTAACAATGTATGAGTTGCCATTAACAACAAGATTCATACGCTCATTAGTTGCCATATAGTCTGATGCTGGCGTTTGAAAACCAATGCCAGAAAACGGAATAGCATTACCCGCTGCATTCGTAAGACTAAAATGGAAGGTCTCATCTTGTGCTGTTTCTGGCACAAGGTTTAGCGAGGTAGTTGAGTCGTAAGCTAAGGCTCTTACACTCATATCACCGTCACCATCATTGATCCCTAAACCTTGAGGTGCATTGCTAGAAGTCACATTGGCTAGAGCCGCTGTCCCTATTGAAGGATTACTCGTTGAAGAACCTCGAACCGTTAAGATGTAGTCACCAGAAGGCGAAGTAAATGTTAACGAGTCTTGCCCAAAAACACTGCCGTTGTACTGCAAACTAGAGTCGTAGGTTGGACCAAACTGAAAAGTAATGTTAGCTGTACCGTCGCCATTGACATCATCGTCGCAAGGGTCACCCAGACCATCTGCGTCAGTATCAGTCTGAACAGCACTTGCTACTGCCGGACAAGTATCGACTCCATTATTAAAACCGTCACCATCGATATCCGGATCAACATCAATACTTAATGTTGTCACTCTGTAGCTAGTAATGGTTGGCTCAGTGGCAGTCGTGGGGGTAAACCCCTGGGCGGCTGTCAAAGAAAAATTAGATGATAACTCGCTACCCCAACCGGTTGCGTTGGCACCACCGCCAACATTCGATTCATCAATTGTTGGAACAGATGAAGAAGTTCCTTTAACGGTATAAGTATTGCCATTAACCACAAGCGACGCACGCTCGTTACCATACATATAACTTGAAGTAGCTGTTTGAAACGCCACATTAGAAAAAGGTACTTGCGCACCGGCAGCGTTGGTTAATACAAAATTTAAACCCTCGCCTTCTGTAATATTTCTATCGGCAGGTTCTTCACCAAAAGGTGAAACACCAATACCCTGAATAAGTGGATCACCCGAGCTATTAGCGCCCAATGATTTAGTCAGACGAATATCACCGCCCGCAGAAGAGGTACCCGTTACGGTTAAGGTATAACTAATACCCGAGCCAGAAGTCGCAGTATAAGTTAAAGCGTTTTGTCCAGAAGCATTATCGGCAGCATCAGTTGGAGTAAAGCTAAAATTAACAGCTTCTGCGTTAACATAAGATGCCGCACAGATGGCCATAAGTAAGGCTGGCGCTTGGATATATTTAGAAAATCTCATTGTGTTCCCCTATATATATTTCTTGTATATTTTTTATATTTTTTGCTAGTAATTTCTTCTTGTTCTTTGATTACAGCACAGTAAACGGAGAATGGTATGTTCAAAGGCCGTAGAAAGGTGGCACGATGTATCAAGAGTCATTTTTGATACACACTGATACAAAATTTAAAGCTTTTTTTTGCTTATTAAGCAATCAATAACTATTTAGATTGCTAATTTTTAATCGATATAAAATTAAAAAACCCCTCCTAATCAGAGGGGTTTTTTAACCAGCTTAAACCGCTGAGCGTTTGCGAGAAATACCCACTAAACCAACCATTGCCGAGCCAAACAACCAAGCGGCTGCAGGAACAGGAACAGCTGTTGGTGCCAACTCTAACGTGACAGATTGAAGTCTATAGTTAGTCGTTTGGCCATTAACTGCAGCTGCGCCAGTTAAAGTGAAAGAACTATCAACATCTGCACCGTCTGCACCATCTGCACCCCAACCATGTTGAGAGCCGCGCGCGTTTGGATACAGAGGGTTTGTAGACATTGCGTTGGCATCTGAAAGATTAATTGATTCAGCAGTATTGGCATTGTTACCACCCGTGCTGTAAGAGTTACCAGCAATATCAACTGTCACTCTTTCGTCCCAACCCAACTTGGCGGTAGGCGCTGTTGCAAAACCAGAAAGAGTAAAGTCTACGGCATTGTTTGCGCTATCAAATAAAGCGAATGTAATTGATTCGCCGCTGCCGATCCACCAAGGGTTAGCGCCAGCTGAAAGACCTACACCTAGACCAGTACCACCTGCTTGCAAAGCTAGTGCGCGGTCCGATGTAGTCGTTGCTTGTAAGCGGTATTCTTGACCGTCATCAGCATTGGTAACAGTGACGTCAAATTGAGGTTGGTTAAACGATGATCCCTCTCCATTACTGTAATCAAAAACCATCGCGGCGTTTGATGCAGCACTAGAAGTTATAGCCAACATTAGAAATGAGTTTTTTAGTACTTTCATAGCCTATCTCCAGGGGTAACTTATTTTTATTCTTAAAATTAGGGGCTGTATATTTATTATTTTATTTCAAAGTTTTTTGCTTTTTTATTATTAATTCTTGCACTTAAAGCTTAGATACTTGCATTGATTTACTTCATATACAGGGACTTACTCTGTATTGAAGCAATTACATCCACAGCATTGATTTGTACAAAAAATCGACTTTAAACTTATCACCCTGCTTTGTAAGCGTCTATTCGTTTTTTGTATCAGAGCCATAATTTTTGTATCAAAACAAAGCGTTTTGTTACAAAACATAGACATTGAGACCGCTAAAACGCTGACCCAAAGACGATAACGCTATAAAAACAAATAGGTTTAGTACCTTTAAAAGCAAAGACTGCTCAAACCACTAAGCTATTTTTTTCTTGCTCGCAGCGCACCCATTCCCAGCATTGATAAGCCCAGCACAAGTAAGCCTGCACCCCCTATCATCGGTATCTGCACTTCTTCAACATCCCCGGTTCCGCCATTATTAAGGCCATCAATAACGGCTTGAGCGGCTTGAGCTGCATCATTCGCATTACTGGGGTTGGTACCTACAGCCAGCTCAATGGCATTAGGAACGCCATCACCATCGATGTCCAAATCACAGACATCACCCAGATTATCTTGGTCAATATCATTTTGATCGGTATTAGCTACCGCGGGACAATTATCCGTTGCGTTATCGATAGTATCTAAATCGGTATCGCCATTAGGCGTGCTATCACAGGCATTCCCCGTGAGATCATTATCAGAATCTTGCTGATCGGTGTTAGCAACCGAAGGACAGTTATCATTAACATTAAGGACGGTATCGCCATCAATATCATCGTCACAAGCGTCACCAAAACTATCATTATCTAAATTCAACTGATCACTATTCGGCGTGTTAGGACAATTATCTAAGTCATCATTAATGCTATCGGCATCGGCATCTTGACCCGAATCCTTAAACTCATAAGCGCCAATATCAACGACGTCGCCAATAGAGGCAAAGTCGACACTGGCGGAGCCTTGAGGAACGATAGAAAAATCATCAATATAAAATTCTTTACCTGAAGCGGGGTTCGCTGGGCCTTTGACATAAAGAAAGGTATCGTCAGAAGCGCTGTGTGTATAATCCCAAGTTAACTGCTCCCAATTTGCATTAGATGCAGTCACTTCTGAAGAATTAGAATAACTTGCCACGCCAGCTAAAGTGCGCTTAATTGAGATTCGAGTGGTACCTGAAACATTGGCCGCCAACTTAACCCATACAGAGATCGAATAAGTTTCACCTACCGTTAATAGGCCATTTAAATAGAATCTTGGGCTGGAATAATTAAAAGCTCTATTGCTCGTATAAATACTATTAACACCCGTTTTAGCCTCTGCTGAACTTGATGCCACCGTTGAACCAAAGCCATTCCAACCATCAAGAGAGCTTTCAAAACTAGAGGCCGCAACAATGGACTCAGGTAACACTGGCCTTGCAACGCCATCAATGTCGTTATCAGGCGTGTAACTGGAGTTACCCGCATTAATCGCCGGCGAAGTACCGTCAACTGAAAAGTCTAAGCCACTCATATTAATGGCGCCATTCACTACTGCTGGTGCATTAATAAATAAGGGATCAACATTAATTTGATCACTGGCATTTGATTGATTAAAAGTGCCATTAACAAAAATATTATTTGATGTGCTTTTTGAACCAATCACATTCACTAATGAGAGTGCTGAGTATTGGTCATTACGCGTCACAATAATATTGTTAGCAACTTCCACAGCAAATACATCATTAGCTTTTATGCCAGCAACTTTATTTGAACCAACATGACGAGGATTACCCGCAGCTACTGACAAGTCTTGAATAATGTCATGAACGCCGTTGAAATAGAGTGTGTTGTTGCGATAAATAGCTCGCGCCGCTTCTGAGTGATCAAAGTTAATACCGTTTTTACCGTTATTGACCAGCAAGTTATTTTCAAATAAGAAAGTTCCCGCATAACCAGGATCGCTACGTGTCACGTAAAGTCCTTGGCCATCAAGAATATTATTTTGGCTAGCGGTGCCGTAATTGCCGCCAGGGCCATTAGCGTTATCGGGTAGCTGAGTAACATAAAAAGGAATGCGGTTCCAAGAGTTATACACGACATTGCCACGCATAATCATCTTAATCTCAGTGCCGTTATCACCCGCAGCAGAAATTGTTTCTGCATAGACAATGGCGCTGGACGCCGAAGTTGTCCACCAAGTTGTGTTATAGACTTCGTTATACTCAATCGTTGCATAATCCGCATCATTAAAACGGATAGCCGAGCCAGGAGTATTGTAAACCACGTTATTTCTTACGATAACATGGCTATGAACGCCATAACCCCAAATGCCCTTACCTGCAAAATAGTTGCGACCAAAAGAAGTATTTGGGTCATTATCTTCAGCCACCAAAATTTTATAATTTCTATTCGCTATAGCTTGGTCATAGTCAATAAATTGCGAGGGTCCCTCTATTTCAAAACCTTCAATAATAATATGACTCGTGCCATTAGATACATTGATACCACCAGAACCATCGAACTCTATCTTGGGTGAATGACCTTCGAGATTCCTTAAAGTAATAGGATTACCCGCTGTCCCTGACTTATTAAAGTTGACAACTGCACCCTTACTTAAATTACTAGGATTAACCCCTAGTTGTTTATTCGTATCGAAATTGGCATTGCGATAAGTCCCATCCATAACATAAATGGTATCCCCCGCTGACGCCTGAGTAATACCTCTGTTAATTGTCTGGTAAGGAGAGGATTCTGAACTGCCAGAATTATTATTTGAGCCAGCGGCAGAAACATACCAATCCGCTGCAAATACATGACCCGTCACAGATAAACTTAGGCTCAATAAAAGCAGCGCTGTGCGCTTATAACATTTGATTGCAAACACAAAAAAACCTCAACTGATAACTTTATATTAAAATTATTATTGACTATAAAATAAGCCGCTTCTAAATTAAAAACAAGCGATTCCGCTTGATAAAAACACGATTCATTTGGGCGCTATTACTGACATCGATTAAACTAAAACTTATCAACTATTTATTTATCAATGCTTTACATAGCAAAACCTAACGTTACTACTAAGTATAGTTGTTGAGTGTTTTTGCAAGAAAAAACCGTGTAACAGAGTGTGTCAAGCTTGTTACAAACAGCCTTTAGTAGGGACTCAACAACTAAAAATAGGCTTTTATTTACGTGTTTTCATATGCGTTGCTAATTGCTTACTCAAATCGCGTAACACCGATTTATACTCTGCTTGATTGGCAAGATTACGCGTCTCATTTGGATCAATTTTATTATCGTAAAGCATTTGCGCCTTAACATTTTTATCTGCTCCAAACCATTGAGTTAAAGTAAATTCATCGGTATGAATCGCTTCAGCCGCATGATAACGCGGAAAAACCGCTGATCTTGCAGGCAAACTATCATCCTTAAGATGCCCCACTAAACTCATACCTGCCGCCTGTGCTGGCGTATCAATACCGGCTAAGTCCGTTAATGTTGGAAACACATCAATAAACTCAACCAAACCTTCAACGGTCTGATTCGA